>CAZPEK010000364.1:0-4021 GCA_964585555.1 uncultured Leptospirales bacterium
CCTTCGGCTCTTATGAAGGTGATGGAAAAACCGAGGGTACTGAACAGGGACTGGTCGGTATCGCCCGGGCAGGAGCAATCGCCCCTGATTATGCCCATGATCTTTTCTGGGACAGCGGGCTTCTTGGATTCGGGTGGTCAGCCCTGGGAAATAATTTTTCTTCCTTTTCCCATTTTATGAATTTTAACAAGCGAAGCGACCCTGATTATAATAACGGTGGTCATCCCCTGGTAACCTGGAACTACAATGATTTTGACGGCTGGTCATACCAGGGGAATGTGGGTTTTGACCAGTTTGGGTCTCTCGACTATACCATTGCCGTCGGTATTGGAAATGCCAACATGACCGTTGATTTGCCGAACTGCACCGAATGTGACGGGAAGTATGTCTTTGTCCCGGGAGGAAACCCGGCAATAGATTATAAGCAGAACGGCTCAACCACACCGGTTGGCAACCCTTCAGGTGGCGGTAAACGGACTGATTATGATAACGGGACAAACTACAACTGTTTCAGTGATATTGCCCTTACTGGAAACTGTCCTGACCGGGGAGACGATTATGGCGGCACGACCCAGATTCCCAATACCTATGCGGGCGGGGGCTGGACTACCTACGGCGATCAGGACTGGGCAATTTTTGAGCCCATGGATAACTGTGCTGCTTTTTACTATAATGAATGGTTTCTTGAAGGGGGAGCCAGTACGGAGGCAGATAACCGTCATTCCCTCCAGAGTGATGTTCTGGCCGGTCGCTACTACAGTCTCACCAGCAGCGACATACGCTACCTGACAATGGTACTTCACTACGCGGGAGACGCGAATGCCCAGGTTCATATTCATTCTACCACGGGGTATAACCATTCAGATTACGAGGAGTGGATAGACGATAACTATAATGGCCTTCTCAATACGGCAGCCGTGCAGGCTTATTCCAACAGCCGCAGTAATGATTACAACGGTGAGATCGATGACATCATCACTGAAAACTGCTACTTCACCTACCTGGGGCGGTACCGGTCGAATTATGATATTCTCTATAACACCTCAACAAGTATCTGGCGAAACGCGGCGACCTATGCCATTAGCCAGACGGTCGTCTCTACGGTTATTCTTCTTGAAAAAGGTGTACTTGATTTGAGAAATAACCGTTGATGAAGATAAAGAGGGTCATCAACGGGGCCGTGCTTTTCTGCACCGCCATTTCCATGCTTTCGTGCAAAGCCGCGCTTATTGAATCAGGGGCGGGGTCAATCAGTGAGGGGACTCTTCGCTATCTTTACACGGTGACTCCCCACAAAAGCAGCCCTGAAGAACGTATTGATGAACTGAAAAAATGTGAAGCCCGGGGAGTGCTTGCCTCAGACCTGGGGCTTACAAAAGACCCTCACTATAAAAAGTATCTTCTTCTTTCAAGAAGGGCGCGCTGTTCCCGGGGGGCCGGGGTAATGGTGGAGGAAGTGTACCACGGGCAGATACCTGCCGGTCCCTTTCGAAAGATACTTGGTTTCTCCAGCAGTCTAAAAGACGCGGTCCAGGAAGTTCAGGATAACCGCAGGGTAGAGGGGAACCGTGTTACCCTGAAAGAAGAAAACATTTTACTTGGAGAATACGACGGGAAGAATCTTTACCTCAAAGATCTTCGCCCACTGCTCCTGAGGGAAGAATGGGAGCAGATGATTTCTTTAACTTCCTTACCCCTTGAAAAATCTATGTATGAAAATACTACGCTCTGGATACAACAGAAACTCAACCGGGATCTCATGGCGCGTCTGAAGGCCGATAGTGATGAAGTTGCACGCTTTGATCACAATGACGTGGCGGGGCTTTTTCTTTCGAGAAAATATGGTGTCGCTTCAGAGGGTATCTACCCGGTAAGGAGTTTTAAACTTCCTCTCAAACCACCAGAGCTGCTGGAACATTTTGTGCGCATGCGAACATCCTGGAACCCTATTAAGGCTGTCGACGCCCGCGCCACGGTAGTGAAAGATGTCAAGACGGCACAGAACTTCGTTAAAAGGCTTAATGAAAAGGAAGATTTTTTGGAGATGGCCCGGCGTCACAGTCGTGAGGAAAAATATATCAAAACCGCCCGGCTTCACCGGGTTACAGGTTACGGCAGTGATGCGTCTTTGAAAAACCGTGAGCGCTTTACTGTCCTTGACCGGCTTATCATTGAGACAGCCCGACAGAACAGCTATAAGCCTGAGATCTTCCGGGTTTTCAGGGGATACGCGGTTGTCCAGGTGGAAAAAATACACCTGCTCAAAGGGGACTTTAAGTATCGGGATTATAAGGATTTTGTGCGTCTCAGCCTGACTCGTAAGCTTTTAGAGAAACAGTATCCCATCGATTTGAAGGATACTGAAGAAAAGCTTGATTTCAAAATAGATATGAAGCGCGTCTTGTCTATTTCAGAAGGGAGGGACAGGCAATAATTGCTCAGCGGATTATATCGATTTTTTTAATTTGATACCCTCCATCGAACTGCCAGGCGGAGAGATTTATTTCTCCGCCAGTTTCTTCTTTATCTTTTATTTTAGTAAACTTGATGTTTATTATGACTTCAGTGATGCCGTTTTTGGCGGTTTTCCGGGATATTTCACCGGTAGAGTGAATTTTGATCGACTTTACGCCCTTTGTATAGGTGCCGATGATGAACATCCACTGGTTGCGGCATGAGATTATTCCAGGCTTCAGGTCATTAAAGGCAAGAACGGTGAATTCAGCATCATTGGTATATTTTCGGGATATGTACCCGGGGGTTTCTTTGTTTGCTGCCACTGCTTTTCGCAGGGAGCTGTAGTCTTTTTCAGTGAAAAAGATGCTGTCAGCGTCATCATGACTTGCTTTTTTCAGGATATATGCTACGGTCTTTTCGCCGAGAGAGGCGGGTGATGAGGTACCTGATCCCGTGGTTTTACACCCCGGCGGCAAGAGGAGAAGGGTCAGTATCAGGCCTGTCGTTAATATTGTTTTCTGGATCATGGATGCCTCCCTGCTACAGTGATATAATAATACACTTTCGGGGGGACGTCAATATTGAAAAAGTAGACTGTTTTCCCTTTAATATTACAGTAATTTGTTTGACAAGAATTCACATTATCAATTATTGTCACTTTCATATTTACGGTGGATGTAGCTCAGTTGGTAGAGCTCTGGATTGTGATTCCAGCGGTCGCGGGTTCAAGCCCCGTCATCCACCCATTTTTAGAAAAGGCGCCTGTTGGGCGCCTTTTTTGATTTTCTGGGATGGAAAACAATAACTAAAAAATTTCATTAAAGAAATCATCCTTCTTCAGAGATTTCTGCCAGTCTCTGTGACGTTTAACAGATTCAATTCTTTTATCCCTTGGAAGATTTAAGAATCTCGCAGTCTCTACTGGCCCAAGTTCTTTCATTAAAATATCTATACCTTTTTTAAGCATATCTTCTTCGTTTAAATATTTCAGGTTTTTCATCTTAGGTTCTCCATTTCACAGAAAAGAATCGGATTTATACAGTTTATACGTATGTCATTTCTTTTACAAGTTTTTAATAACTTATCATCGCATTAAATAAAATCTGATTCAAAATATTCAGCAAAAGTTATGTGCGCAGCATCTGCTATGCCAAAATTTTTAGAGATCAGCTCTTCTACACGGATTCTTAGCTTCTGAGAATTATATTTGTATATTGTACCGAAATTCTCCAGTAAATTCAGTAATTCAATTCGTTCATAATCACTAGTAATTGATTCAATCTCTTTTAAGTGAACCGGTTATTTTGTTAACTCGTAATGTTTGCTTTTGACTCTGGACAGAATCAGGTTTACAGCTTCGGTTTCCAGCCTGATTCTTGTATAGCTCTGGTCATCGAAAGGGCGGCAGAGGGAGCATACATCCAGATATATTCTATTCATTGCAATACTAAACGCCAGTCTGGTTTATAAATCAATTACTTTTTAGGCCTCAAGCCGCAAAAGCCACTTCCAACATACTGCACACAGCTTGAACTATATTCCGGTTTCTAATGATCTTTCAGAT
>CAZPEK010000365.1:0-4016 GCA_964585555.1 uncultured Leptospirales bacterium
GCATAATTAGTTGAATGAAATAATATTATTGAATAATCTTTCATAGTACACCTAAACTTTACCTGCAATACCTGCAATAGCCTCAATGGCCGTATCTATTTCCTCTTTGGTGTTAAAATATCCAAAGGAAAACCGTACAGTACCGGAAGGGAAAGACCCCATTGTCTCATGAGCCAGGGGAGCGCAATGCAGCCCGGCTCTGCACATAATATTATATTCATCTTCCAAAATTGCGGCGACTTCTGATGACGCCATGGTTTCAATATTAAAGGATACAACGCCAGTTTCAATAGTATCCTCTTCATTAAGAGGATGAAAGCCCTTAATATTTTTACAATGGCTGAGCATATAAGAAACAAGCTCATTCTTATGTTTGCGAATGGTCTCAGTCTTCTCAGGAAGATCTTCAATAAATTCAAGACCAGCAAGCAGGCCGCTTATTCCTGCGACATTGGGAGTCCCACTTTCATACTTGTCGGGCAAAAAATCCGGTTGAATAATTTTATCGGAAAAACTCCCGGTACCGCCGTAGCGAAGAGGGCTCACCCGTGAAAAATCAAATGAATCAGCAAAAACCATACCGCCAGTGCCGGTAGGACCATAAAGTCCCTTGTGTCCTGCAAAGGCGAGCAGGTCTATATTCATTTCCTGCATATCAACATCAACAATGCCGGCAGATTGAGCACAATCAGCTATCATCGTGATGCCCTTGTTTTTACAGATAGAACCAATCTCAGCCAGAGGCTGAACGGTACCGCATATATTTGAAGCATGATTTATTACCAGAGCCGTGGTATTATCTTTAATCTCTTTTATTACAGAATCTCCGGAAAGATATCCCCTGTTATCTGTTTTGATAACAGAAAGCTCAATTTCCCTTTCCGATTCCAGGGCCTTGAGGGGGCGGATGGTGCTGTTATGCTCCATGGATGTTGTAATAACATGATCACCCCTTTTTACAAAACCGGAGATTAAAAAGTTAAGCGCATCAGTGGCATTAAGGGTAAAGGCAACACGCATCGGATTGGCAACACCAAAAAGCTCTGAAATTTTTTCCCTGGCGCTAAAGACGATGTCCCCGGCCATAAATGATTGCCTATGGCCTGAACGCCCTGGATTACCGCCAATATTTTCAATATAGTCAAAAACATTTTGAGCCACTTTCTCTGGTTTGGGAAAGGAAGTAGCCGCGTTATCAAAATAAATAACTTTACCTGCTGACTCTGATGATAAAATCTTCTCCATTTTCGATAACTTCTGCCTTGAGCTTATTTTTTTCTGTACAGCGCAATACATTTTCCATAGAAACTACACTGTTGACAAGTACTTCAAAATCATTATCTTCACTTTTTATTGCTTTCTGGGTGAGAATTACCGGCTGAGGGCATGAAAGCCCCCTGGCATCAATAGTTCTTATCGTATCCATTTTTTTCTCCAATGATTATGCTGACATCTTTTCCCGCATGGTCAACCCAATGACCAGGCAAAAAACTATTCCAATAATTACAGCTGAGGGCCCAAAAGATCCTACACCTTTGGGGGAACTTGTCATTGCAAAGTTATGGGCAATTCCCGCCCCGACAATCATACCCAGAACAAAGATTCCAGAATCGCCATCTCCTTCTCCGGCAAGAATCAGCTGTCTGCCGGGACATCCTCCTGCAAGGGCAAAGGCTAAGCCAGATAAAACCATACCAAAAAAATTCCATACATGGTTTGTATGGGCTACAGGCTGACCGGCAAATCCGGCTTTAAACTGCCCCAGGACAAAATAATTCATAATAAAAGCAGCTATAACCAGGGCGGCAACACCGCTTACCAGATGGAAATCCCGGGCAAGTATAATATCCCGCAGGGAACCCATGGTACAGAAACGGCTCCTCTGGGCAATGCCTCCAATTAACAAACCCGCCCCGAGGCTGACCCATATATTAGCATGCATTGCACCAGGGCCCTTTTGACTGAAGAAAAGAGGACCGCCTTGAGAAAAGGACATCTTCACAGCCAGTAAAACAAAAAGCACCACCATAAAAGCAGGAAAAATCCAGCCGCTGGTTTTTTTATTAGGATATGCTCTTCCCAGGGAATAACCATTTTTCAAGAACAGAACACCAATGCCTATACCTGCGATAAGCCCCAGGATTCCTACTATTGCATTACCATCCCCTCCAGAGAGACGCAGCATGGCTCGCCAGGGGCACCCGAGAAAAACCAGGGCACCAATCATGGCAAAGACGCCAAGAAAAAAACGAATCACTGTTGAAGAGCCTGACCGTGGTTTATATTCTTTCATAAATAGCGCGATAATAAATGATCCAAGAACAAAACCGATAATTTCAGGCCTTATATACTGGACAACACCAGCCCGGTGAAGCCCCAAAGCCCCTGCAATATCCCTTTCAAAGCAGGCCACGCAAATACCCATATTGGGGGGATTCCCCAGATACTGCAGCAGGGGAGCGATTATACCTATCAATAACCCTACTGCTATAATTCCCTTTCGAGTAGCAAAAAAATTTTTCATACCATCTCCCGGTCATTCACCATATTCATATTCTAAATACTTTACATCAGTTTTGTGAATACTTAAATTAATGCAAGCACTTTTTTCCAAAAGTTAATCAAACACTGTATTTTAATTAACACTTTAGTGACATGAAGAACCGGCAACAGGCATATTTTAAAAATGTGCCAATAAACTTCCCCACCCCAATCCCGGTAATGCATATATCCTGTTTTGAGATGTTAAAACATTGACAAAAAGCTTCTATCATGTAAAACTTTTTACATAATGCTGCTAAAAAACAGGCCTGATAATTATTCAGGTATATTACTTTTTGGAGATCACCTATGCGTTTTGTGATAATTGGCGGAGATGCAGCCGGAATGAGCGCTGCCAGCAGGGCAGGAAGATTAAAGCCGGATACTGAAATAATAGTATTTGAACAGAGCAGAGACGTCTCATACAGCGCCTGCGGCATGCCCTACAATATCGCCGAAGCGTCCAGGCCCATTGATGACCTGATCGTTCGCAGGGCCGAGGTCTTCAGAGAGAAGCAGGGGGTTGATTTGCGCCTCGGCCACAAAGTTCTTAATATCAACCGGAAAGAGCATCTTGTAACCGGAACCGATCAGAAGGGAGATTCCTTTGAGTGTTCATATGACAAACTGCTTATTGCAACCGGGGCATCGGCAATTCTACCTGACATTCCAGGAATTGAAAATGACGGTATCATGCCTCTTAAAAACCTTAATGACGGTCGGCTGATAAAAAATTATTTGAATAATGCATCAGTATCAAAAGCGGTAATTATAGGCATGGGATACATTGCCCTTGAGATGGCTGAAGCATTGAGAAAGCGGAACATTGATGTTGTCATGGTAAAACCGAGACAAAGGTTTTTACCATGGATGAACGAAGAGCTTGCACAGGTAGTATATTCTGAAGTAGAAAAAAATGATGTGGGTCTTTTCCCCGGCTACACAATTGAGTCTATAGAAAAAAATGAATCCGAATTTATAGTAAAATGCGATGGCGCCAGCTTTAACTGCCAGATGGTGCTTCCGGCAATTGGCGTCGAGCCGAACAGTGAGCTGGCTGCTGCAGCGGGGCTGAAAATCGGGGCGAAAAAAGAAATATGCGTAGATCGTCATGGATGCACCAGTGATCCGGATATTTACGCCGCGGGAGACTGCGCTGACGCCTATAATGTTGTCACCGGGAAAAAAGACTGGGTACCCCTTGCCCTCCAGGCCAACAGGGCGGGACGGGCTGTAGCGGATAACATTTGCGGAGAGGGACTCACCCTCCAGGGAATAGCCGGGTCTGCGGTCTTTAAGGTCTTCAATCTTCAGGTTGCCCGTACCGGTTTAAATCCCCAGGAGGCGGAAAAACATGGTTTTGATCCTGTTGAAATTGTAATCAAGTCCCGAAGCCGCGCCCATTCCCATCCCGGGAATAAAACAATCCATGTCGCCATGGTTGGAGACAAAAAAACCGGCCGCCTTCTCGGCAC
>CAZPEK010000366.1:0-4015 GCA_964585555.1 uncultured Leptospirales bacterium
AATAATGTATTTGCTCCAGAGGCCAGCGGAGCGGATTATTCTCATGGCATTAATATTACAGGTTCCAATGCAGATATTCAAAACAATACCATTAACGGGGGTAGCGGCAATACAGCCTGCGCTATATGGCTTGATATTGATGGGCCTGTTGTTAACATTCAAAATAATCTTATCTTTACTGATTTTGCAACAAGTACATCCTACTGTATATATGAAGAGAGCCTAACGACCAATCCTTATTCACTGGAATACAATTACTTCTTTAACTCTGAATACTTCTATAGAGATTCAGTTTCAGGCGACAAAGATCTAGGATTCATTAATAATTCAACAGAAATTACCGGCATCACAAATTTCGGTAACAATAACAACACGAACCTTTATTCTGAACTTGATGGGAGCAATAATTACAAGCTGCTTGATATTTTAAATCCGGTAGACTTTCCCTTTACAACAGCAGGACTTGATGGAAAAAGCGCCGGATGGGTCTGGGACGACTGGAGTGACCGGGAAGGAACTCCCAGAACTGAGATAATTACAACGCCTCCACAACTCGGCTGGACTGTTGGGGCTCATGAAGAAGAATAAATAGTCAAACCAGTATTTAAAGCGCAAGAAAGCCTCCCGTCACGGGAGGCTTTCTCTACACCACTCTCACTCCTCAAGCAGTTGCATACAACAATAGAAATTACTGAGCCCCGACCCAGGGGCCAGGTTCTCCATAGACAATAAAGGGGGAAGGATTAATCGACCCGCCCCCGGCGTCCATATAGCCCAGACCAATATAGAGATTTTTGTTCAGCCGGCGCAGTTCATCACACATCGAATCAACAGGAAAGGAATTATACTTTCCGTATATGAGATGATAAGAATCTTTTTCATCAAAGGCCGATGGCCCCACATGGGTATCTATCTTTCGCGTACGGTTACGCACGAGTGTGCCGTCTTTTTTTTCTGAAAAAATATTATAGCCCTCGCCTTTCTTATCATCTATGGATCGAAAGGCCTTACCGGTCCATTTCCCGGGACCAAAAAAGTGATCGGTATAGAACTGGACAGATACCGCCATAATGCCTGCCGGAAGATTTGCCGCCTTATACTCTCCCTGAAGCTCATCAACCCCAGGCGCCGGGAGGGAATAAAAAAGCTGCACAAAATCAGCTTTCGAAAGTTTCAGTACATCTTCATGGGTAATTTCACTCAATGGTTTATTTAAAATTTTTTCAGGACTCAGGTTCTCTGAACCACAACCATTCTGAAAAACATTTATTCCCGATACAAGGAGAACGAGCCCCAGGACAATACCGAGACTGGTTAATACCTTTTTAGTTTTTTTCATTTACTTCCCCTCCCTATTCTCTTCCTGTAAAATCATTCATGGCGCGGTCACCGCCTGCCAGGCTTAAAATAAAATCAAAAAACCTGGTCGGCAGAAGGGCCTTCATAATAATCATTGAATAAATACTGTGAGCCGGCATCTTTATATAGGGCTTCCGCTTCTTCACCCCTTTGACTATTTTCTTTGCCACTTTATCAGGCTTGAGCAACGGACTGAGCCTGAAGGCTTTAAAGCCCTTGAACATCCCCGTATCAATCGTATAGGGACAGACACAGGTAACGGTAACGCCTTTACAGCCGGCTATTTTTAATTCACGCCTCAGGGCTTCAGAAAACCCGACTTCTGCAAACTTACTGGCGCCGTAATCTGTCATGGTGGGCATGCCAAGGAGGCCCCCTGAAGAGGCAATATTAACGATTACACCTTCATTTTTTTCCATCATGTCATCGATAAAAGCCTTGGTAAAATAAACATGCCCCCAGTAGTTTACCGCCATTGTCTGTTCCATTTCATCAAGAGTCAGATCAAAAAATGTTTTCCCCTTAATAATCCCCGCGTTGTTTACCATCACGTCAACAGAACCGAGTTCTTTTTTAATCTGCGTTACAGCTTCTGCGACATTATTCCGGCTGGAAATATCACAAACCAGGCTAATGACTTTGTTCGTCCCTCCCGAAAGCTCTCTGGCAGTTTGTTCAAGGGCTTTCGGTGAAACATCAAGAAGTGCGAGGTCTGCACCTTCCTTTGCGAAGAGGCCCGCCATAAGCTTACCGATTCCGTTTGCCGCACCGGTAATGACTACTTTTTTCCCTTTCAGATCTTTCATTAATACTGCTCCTTTTTTTTTAAATGATACAACACGGCACAGGAGGTGCCGTCACAGTATAAATAAGATATCAGAGAGTAAAATTCGGCCGGAATTATGATTCAGGACTAATTATTGCAGTGCTTTTGACGGAATTCCTTTGGCGTCATGCCGCTGAATTTCGAAAAGGCCTCATAAAAAGCTGACTTTGAATTAAAGCCGACTTCAAAGGCGATGGACAGAACCGAACGTTCCGGTTCTTGAATCAGCTTATCACGGGCCGCCTCTATCCGGTACCGGTTCACAAAAACATTAAAGTTGCTGTTGCAGCTTTTGTTCACCAGGCAGGAAAGCTGGTGGGTAGTAACATTCAAAGCATCGGCCACCTGCTGAAGAGAAACCGAATCAGAAGTATAGAGGGCCTCTTCAATCATCAGGCGGTGAAGATGATCCTTAAGGGATTCAGTATCGATTCCGGTGAGAACTTCTCGTTTGGCAACCTGATCCTGCACTTCCCGGATTATTAACTGGATCAGGTTCGGATACCTGACCCCTATGATACATGACGCCGCAAAGAGGAGGGTGATGCCCACACTGCCCCATTGCACCGCGGGCAAACTTCCCCCCACATATCCTCCGAGAACCGCTGCCGCCGACCCCAGTGTCAGAAGAACATAGAGACCATTGACAGGCATCGCCCTGCTCCGCCTTCCGGCGCGATAATCACCCGTCATACGAATCATGAGAGATAAAAAAAGAAAAAATAAAATAATTATTGAAAGGAAGTAAAAGCCCATAACCCACCGTGACCCGGGCCCCGGCACTGAAGCCCCCGGTATGACAAGCCCCGCTACTGTTGACTCACCCGTAGTGAGGAGGTACATATCCAGGGGAAGTGAATACAAAAGAGGAAGAAAAAGAAGCTTCCAGTGGGGATAAAGATCTTCAGGGGGATAGACGACAAAGAAATAGGCCCGCCAGGCAAAAACAATCGATAGATAAAGAAGTGACGGGTAAAAGGAAAAAAGCCATGGATGTGCCGACAGGGCCCCCGAAAGAAGCGCCCAGGCCTGAAACTGAAGCAGGCTGATACAGAACAGAAGAAGCGACAGGTTAAAGTTCTCCACACGCTCTTTTCTCATTAAATGGATCAGGGCAAAAACCATGGAAAGACTCGCCCCGGAGAGAAGAATCTGTAAAGAAACACCGTTCATCATAGCCATGAGCTCCGGTCCCAGTTAATTTCAACAAACAGTATAATGGAACAGACCATTTCATTAATCAATTAAGGTGTCAAGAAAGTATATTATTGAAAGCGAGGATTTTGTTTGCAGGTGAGGATTGCAATCCTCGCCTTCAAAAAAAATTATACGCCTTCAGTAAAAATAACGCGCCTTGGGAATAAAAAAGCGCGCCTTAAAAAAAGGCGCGCTTTTGCAATAAATTATACCGAAATACTTATCTTAATTTATCTGCAAGCTGCTCCAGATATTTTTTGCTGCTGCTACGGCTTTCGCTTCTCATGGCACTCTGAACATCTTTTCGTATCTTGCCTTTTACCATTTTTTCAAGAAAATTGCCTCCTGCAAGATCAACCCCGAGAAGAGTCCGGTAGGTTTTGCTGCGTACAGAAGACTGTGAATTACTCTTAGCGCCATTAATTATTTTCTGTACCTTGATGAGGCGTTTTGACATATCCTCAGCGTTAAGAGAGGTAGTAAGATACCCATCCCGCAGATCTTCACTCAGCTGTGTATATGTACAGGTCTGAAAATATCTCAGGACTGCATAATCACCTCTTTGCATAGAAGTTTTCAGATCAACACGGCTTTCTGAAGAATGTGCCCTGCTGCGGTCACGCGCCGGAACGG
>CAZPEK010000367.1:0-4014 GCA_964585555.1 uncultured Leptospirales bacterium
ATTACCGATACGGCAGGTATTTTCATACATCTGACGGTAGCTGATTATTTGATCATCATAAAGAAGAAAGGTGCGTTCAGGATGACGGGCGGCCTTTTCAGCAAGAAGCTCTGCCCATGACATTTCTTCATTGAGTTCCATCTTTGAGATGCCCCGTATATTTGCACCCAGGGTCCCACGGCGCAGCTCATTGACCATAAAGATCATGATTGACCGAAAGATATTTTTAGCCATCCGGATTTTACCGATAATTATTTTAATATTCTGTTTCATAACATGCTTCCCTTTATTATTGTCCCTTTATACTTTCTACTTTTCAAAAATATGCACACACATGGCGGCCTCTTCGACCCCCAGGGCACCACCGCCGTTTTCAGCGATCCCGATACGGGCCCCTTCTACCTGGCGCTGACCCGCTTCACCTCGCAGCTGGGTTACCACTTCGTGAATCTGTCCAAGGCCGCTGGCACCGATGGGATGGCCCCGGGATTCAAGGCCCCCGCTCGGATTTACGGGGATAGATCCGCCGATACGGGTAGCCCCGCTTTCTGCCAGGAGGCCCCCTTCACCGAGGGGACAAAAGCCAAGATTTTCTGTCTGGTGGAGTTCGCCGTAGGCGGTGGCGTCATGAACCTCGGCAAGATCCATATCATCGGGTCCCAGTCCGGCCTGCTCATAGGCACAATGTGCCAGGCGCATCCCAAGGTCCGGTTCTTGTTCACTGCGGGCCCGCCCCGAACCGAGTACCGAGGCTCTGACCCTGACGGCCCGGGACTGCAGGCCACGACGCCGGACTGTAAATTCATCACAAAGTACGGCACTGGCGGCTCCGTCCCCCACCGGGGCACACATACTTCGCGTCAAGGGCCAGGTTACCAGCCGATCTGCGAGAACTTCCTCGCAGCTTACTTCAAAACGGTACTGAGCGTTGGGATTCATGGTACTGTGAAAATGGTTCTTCGAGGCTATGGCAGCAAGCTGCTCAATAGTAGTTCCGTATTCTTTCATGTGTTTGCGCGCCTCATAGCCATAGACATCCATGAAGGGAGAATGATCTCCCGTCCCAAGGCTTCGAAGAATTTTAAGCACATCATACCCCATTGATTCACCGATGCGAATGGCAATAACCATTGAGTCTCTGAAGTCACGGATCCGTTCCCTGAGGCTCTGGCCCTTTTTTTTACTTCCTCTCCCCTTTCTTTTATATTTTTCAATATGGGTGCGCATTTCATCTTTTTCAGCGTCACTCATGGCAAGATCAGGAAGTTTCTCTACAATATCAGAAAAATTTCCCACATCCATGCCGGTGAGAAACCCTGAAAAAACCAGGAACCGGTTTTCATCATAGATCTTCTCGGCACCCAGAGCCATGGTCACATCATAAAGTCCGCTGGCAACCCCAAGCCAGGCATGATGAAAGGCGGTGCTTCCCCCGGCACAGGCGTTCTCAACATTGGTCATCGGTATTGAGTCGACTCCGAAAGGCCGAAGGGCAACCTGGGCTCTGATACAAACCTGGCGCCGGTATTCACCCCAGGCCGAGTTAGCAAACCAGAGGGCCTGAAGGTCTTCCTTTTTAAGCCCACAATCATCCAGACAGGGGAACAGGGTAGCCCCCGAAAGATCTGAAATTGTCTTATCAAGGTGGCGCCCGAAAGGGGTGGTATGTGCACCGATAATGTAAACATCCCGCATCATTAACTCCTGAGTCTCTTTATTTTAATCATCATTATACATGTTTATAATATAATTAAAGGAAGTTACCCTGTCATGTACACACTGAAGCCCTTAAGAGCAATCTTCAGGGAGTGTATTTGCCGATTTCTCTCAGCCCCGGCACTTTTCCCACTGCCCCGGTTTGGCATAAACAGGTAAATATGATGCCTTTGAGGCTCTGGCCCCACCTTTGACACACTCGTTACATGAAGGCTCTGCCCCCAAAGTCCCATTTCTGCCTTTCATCCCTGATTATCAAAAAAGCTTCCTTATTACGAGGGGCCAGAGCCTCAAAATTTAGTCCCAGGACTTTCTTTAAAAAAAAATAAAAAAATTTAATATTACACCCGCGCCATTCGTTTACTTGACAAAGACCCTCAGCAAAGGAGAAAATCATGGCAAGGAAACCACAAATTTGGCTGCCAGAAGTTACCTATCACTGTTATTCCCGCTGTATCGAATTGAGAAATCTTTTATCGGAAATATGGGTAAAAGATATGGCTGTTGAAGTCCTCAACATCACCCTTGAAAAATATAATTTTCAGCTCATCCAGGTTGAATTCGTTGACAACCACTTCCATTTTACCATTAGAACAGTTAAAGGCGGGGAAAACATTTCACGTATAATGCAGTACATTAAAGCAAGAATTGCTGAAAATTACAATCGAAAGATGAATAGAACCGGCCCTTTCTGGAATGAACGATTCAAGTGTAAAATTATCGAACATGCGAAGAATCCCTTTACATATTTCATAAATCTTGCCCTTTATATGGGCTACAACAGTGTAACGAAAGGACTTTTAAAAAATCCACAAGACTCAAAATATAATACATTCAGAATTATGGTAGAGGAAGATTACATTCCCCCGGTAAAAATTACCTTCCATCCATTTTTCCTGTCTCTGGGAGATACACATTCACAAAGAATACAAAAATTTAAAGTTTACGAAAAAGCATACCGAAAGAGACTTCACATGATGCAGCCTGCCCCTTCATTATAATTAAAAATATAAAAAAGTTACCATGTCATGACCTTGCTGATCCTGGAAAAAACATAATTCAGGAAATATATCTATTGATTTTTCTGCGGCTCTGGCCCCACCGAAGTTAGCAAACGCTGTCGCGCACTGGCAGGAATGCTATAAACTTAACGTTTTTGATATTCTGCCCCCATATACACAATACTCTATCTCATGAAGGCTCTGACCCCAGGTTATAACAAAAGGGATGCAGACACTTAATGTATAGGCTCTGGCCCCCCATTTTCATAGAATCAATGAAGCATGGTGACTTAACATAGAGAGGCTCTGACCTCAAATATCCCGCACATACAAGCTTCAGGTAATGTCTCCATTAGTTTTTCTGCGGCTCTGGCCCCACCGAAGTAACCCTGCGCTGCCGGGGTCGGGCAAAATTTCCATTCCCGATCAGGGCAGCCCCATAGGCAGAAACCATTTCAACATCAATAGCAGGAAGATGAACCTTGCGACCCGAAAGTTCAGAAAGCATTGCCCTAAAAAGAGGAATCTTTGCGATGCCCCCGGTTAGAAGAATCGGTCCTTCACCGCCCAAACGCTCAAGAACCGTCATGGTTTTGCCGGCAATAGAGTGAAGAACCCCTGCCAGGATATCAGAAGCGGAATGTCCCGCATTGACAAAGCTTATCACTTCACTTTCTGCAAAAACGGCACAGCTGTTTTGTGAAAGTACCGGTTCTTCTGAAATTCCGGCAACAGAAGAGATATCTTCAAAGGGAACCTCGAGAGCCCCGGTTATCATTTCGAGGAAACGGCCGCTTCCCGCGGCACACCGTTCGTTTTCCTGTTCTTCGAGAAAAAAACCCTCTGCGTCCAGGGATACCGCCCGTATAAAAAGTCCCCCCACTGAAAGCACGGTGAGACATTCTATATCAAGAGCATGGGCGCCCCGGGCGAGGCATACAGATTCAGAAAGACGCCGCGATGATTTCCCCACCAGATGTCCCCCGTATCCCGTTGCAACAATTTGTTTGATATGTGACCGCTTCAGTTTTCTGCCTGCTTTTTTACTTCCTTCTTCAAAGGCCCGGGCATAGGCGGTTTTCAGCAATTTACGAAGATCTCGCTCCATAGTAAGACTGCAGGCCCCCAGAAGATTCTCCTCTTCGACAAGGCACACCTTGAGGGTTCGAGTTCCAATATCTATTCCCACACTTAACATGTGACGATTTCTCCAACCTTGTTTTTAATGCAGTGATCATGAGCATAGAGGGCGGCACCATAGGCACCGGCAAGCTGGTGATCAATAGTAAGGGGAACC
>CAZPEK010000368.1:0-1410 GCA_964585555.1 uncultured Leptospirales bacterium
CGATGAAAACATTTATGCAGTTGGCGACATGGTAGAGACCATTGACTTCCCGACAGGAGAGCGCACAATGGTTCCTCTTGCAGGTCCTGCTAATAAAATGGGCAGAATGGCTGCTGATAACATCGCCGGATTAAAAAGAACATACAGAGGAACACAAGGCTCTTCAGTTGCTAAGATATTTAATCTGACAGCTGCAAATACAGGCAAAAATGAAAAGCAGCTTAATGCAGTGGGATTAAAATTGGATAAAGATTATAAAGTCACGCTTATCCATCCGGGTTCACATGCAGGATACTATCCTGGAGCAAAAACATTAACTCTAAAAGTTATTTTTGAAAAGGAAGGCGGAAAAGTTTTAGGTGCACAAGGTGTAGGTTATGATGGTGTTGACAAAAGAATAGATGTACTTGCAACTGCTATTAATTTTGGTGCAACTGTGTATGATCTAGAAGAACTGGAGCTGTGTTATGCACCGCCTTATTCATCAGCAAAAGACCCTGTAAATATGAGCGGATTTTATGCTGAAAATATTTTAACAGGAACAAGTGACAATATCCTCTACACACAATTAAAGGATTTGAATGATAATCAGGTAATACTTGATGTAAGAACAGCCGGAGAAATCAGGCGCGGAGCTATAGAAGGTGCTATTAACATTCCTGTGGATGAGCTGAGAGAGAGAATTGATGAGCTGGACAAATCAAAAGAGTATGTAGTTTCTTGTGCAGTAGGCATACGTGCCTCCCGGACCGACGCCGGGACAATGGGTAAAACATTCTGTAATCAATGGAGGCGCTCCCTTTTCTTTTTTAATATTTTTGAAGCCCGGTCGACTTTCACGCTGATACGCTTTCTCTCTATATCCTCTTCAGGAGCCGTGATTTCCTTAGCCAGCGGTATTTTTAGTGTTTCTATTAAGGGCAGATTGACCTTTCCTGTTCGCAATGCTTCAACCAGGGAGAGGGTGCATTTTACCGCCCCGTCGGTCATCACCAGGAACTCTTCAAGCTCTTCTGATTCGATTCCCGGAGGCAGAGGGGGTATACATGAAGGACAGCCTGCACTGCAGTCACATTCTCTGACAATCGTTTCACAGAGGGCCAGACACGTTTCAAGATCTTCATATACCTTTTCGCTATAACCCACCCCGCCTTCAATAGCGTCATAGAAAAATAAAGCACTTTTCCACGCTTCGGATTCCTCTTCTACAAGAGAAACATCTGCAGCTATATCCTTAACATCCGCCATGCAGAGTATCGGCGCAGTATGGCGGAGCAGGTAGCTCAAACCATGAAGAGCCGCGCCAACATAACGACGATCAACCTCTTCAACTGCCTGCACCCATTTCTTCGGAGCCAGGAGAGAAAACCCCATGGTATCATACTCAAAGGCCGGAAGAGTAATAGGGCC
>CAZPEK010000368.1:1420-3997 GCA_964585555.1 uncultured Leptospirales bacterium
CCACCCATAACAGAAGCACGTATCTGTCCGGAACCGTAACCGATCTTCTCATAACTGCGTTCCCTGATTTTTTTATAAAGCTTAGGCTGCTTGTTTACATTGATATACCCAAATTCAATACGCGCTCCTTTCATTGCTGTCGTATCATCTGCTTCAATAAGCTTAATATCACCGTGCCAGACAGCTTCTGTAAAATAATCAACCTCAAGTGCTTCGACATGACAAATCTTTCTATCCAGATCGAGATCAGTGGACATATACTTTTTCCCCAGGTGCTGATAAATGGCATCTTTATATAAAGTCCCCCGAGCCCCGATTGGATCTATTTCACCGATAACCTCACTCCCGCATACAATTTCAACATTGTAATCGGTCATTCCCCGAAGGTTAACACCCCTGGCAGGATAATCCTGAAGCGAATACCGGTATGTCTCATGATAGGGAACAACAGTCTTTTCTTCTTTTAATACTTCCAGAGCCTCTTCATACACCATGCTGGCAAAAAGATTTTCCTTTTCTCTCAGGGGATGCTCATGGGCGGCACAGGGGAGATGCTGGAGCATAATATAAGGATTATCTCCATTCAAAAGAGCTTCTTCAACAGGAGCCCTGGTAATAAATTCAGGATGGTGAACAAGAAACTGGTCTATCGGGCTGTCTTTCGCTATATAGGCCACCATAGCCTTGTTGCCACGACGCCCTACCCGCCCCGCCTGCTGCCAGAAACTTGCAACTGTCCCGGGATGCCCCGAGAGTATACAGAGATCAAGGTCACCGATATCGATACCAAGCTCAAGGGCATTGGTGGTAATAATGGCTGTCAACTTTCCGGAAACAAGATCCCTTTCGAGCTTTCTCCGTTCATTGGGCAGCAATCCTCCCCGGTAAGGCTTTATTTTTTTTGCCAGTTCAGGGCTGTTATCACAGACCGCCCGGTAGAGACGCTCCACCTCCTGGCGGGCCCGGCAAAAACAGATAGTGCGGATATTCCGTTTCACCGCCTCGCGGATCAGAGGAATCGATACTGACGCAGGCCCTTTTCTATAGAGGGCATGGCCGTGACTTTGAACCAGGGCCGGATTGATAAAAAAGAACTCCCGGTCAGGCCGGGGAGCCCCGTCTTTGTCGATAATATTAAAATTACTATGAAACAGGGCGCGGACATGATCACCCGGGTTCCCAACAGTGGCCGATGAACAGACAAATACCGGTGATGCCCCGTGGATTTCACAAATCCTGAGAAGCCGCCGGAATACATTGGATACATGAGATCCGAAGGAACCGCGGTAAATATGAACTTCATCAACTACAATGTACCGGAGCCGTGAAAGGAAAGTTTTCCAGCGGCGGTTATGGTTCGGAAGAATACCGCTGTGAAGCATGTCGGGATTGGTAATGATAAAATCAGCTGACTGCTGAATACGGCTTCGCTCATCTCTCGGTGTGTCACCGTCAAATGTACCGAGGCGGTTTGCCTTATTGACCACAGACATGAGACGCCCGAAGGTAGACTCCTGGTCCCGGGAAAGGGCCTTGGTCGGATATAAAAGCAGTACAGAAAAAGGAGCCTCTGCAGCACAGTATTCATTTAGTATAGGAAGAAAAAACGACAGGGTCTTTCCGCTGGCGGTATGGGAAACCAGGAGGGTGTTGTCTCCCCGGCTTATAGAGTCAAAGGCATCCCGCTGGTGAGTATAGAGACGCTCTATGCCGTCTTCCTTTAAAACCGATACAAGTGCCGGATTCAGTGTATCGGGAAACCCCTTATAGGAACCTTTTTTTCGATTTATCTCCAGGTGGGCCCTGACTTCCTTTTCAAAACGCCGCATCAGAAAATCTCTCAGTTCATTCATATCACTCTCCTGTAAACTTCCCCACCCGATAAAACAATATATATTACTTAACGGACATATGTCAACACATGTTTAGCCTACAGGCGTTTTTTTATTGCCCATCAGGTATATTTTTAGTATTTTTATAGTGATACATGGCAAAACGCCCATGTTTTCAGTCACATACATATAAATTGTTGACACTTCAGTCTTAATGCGTAATCTATTCGAAAAACAGACTTCGGGGAGTAAATTTTGAAACCAAAAAATGTACTAATCTGCATTACCGTAATAGCTGCGTCTATATTTTCCGGCTCATGTATCCAGAGAAACCTGGACAAAAAGGGAATCATCACCTTCACCATCGGCACTGTTTCGATAACCGATACCCTGGGAAAAACCAGGACAGCGCAGGTTGCTGACATCCTTGGTCCCGGCACGCTGATAAGCACCGGTGACGCTTCAGAGGCCACCATTCAGGTAGAAAAACTCGGTGTCCTCAGGATTCTCCGTAACTCAAAGGTCACACTTGAGACCCTGCTTGATGAAAAAGCCGGCTCATCGATTAATATAGAGGAAGGGGCCCTTTTCTCAAAAATTACAAAAATGAAAAAGGGGGGAAGGTTCCAGGTTAAAACTCCAACCTCCCTGGCGTCTATCCGGGGCACTGCCCTGCTGGGGCAAGCCGAAGCACGCCGTTTCTGGCGCACTCACGGGCTGGCTGCGGAAGACGGCGCCTTGCTGG
>CAZPEK010000369.1:0-3971 GCA_964585555.1 uncultured Leptospirales bacterium
AAACTTGTTATGGGGCATATGCCGGTTTTTATCAAGGTACTTTCCTAAATACCAATACCAAAAGGCGAGGAATGCATCCTCGCCTTTCTTTGTGTTCGGTACTGCTTCTAACTTGCTACTTTATACTTTCAACTTATAACTTTCACCGTTACTTTTTCGTGGCCGTTATCAGGTTTGATTCTCCCTTGCGGTAGTCATATCCGTAACTGAAGGGGAGAACGCCGGTAGATTTTTTCTTCATTTCCAGCTTCAGGTCTTTTTGAGTCCGGTGTCCAAAGAGGGGTATCGGCCGGTCGTATACACCATGAAATGTAACTGCCCATTTTGAAGAAGGAAGATACCTGAGGGGCACCCCTGAATCATCCTGAACAAGGTAGCTGCTGGATGAAAGAACCGCGGCCCGTACCTTCGTGAACTTTATTTTATCATTGTGCATCAGGTATGATGCTGACTTGAGAAAAGTTGCATAGGGGCCTCCCGCCTTGATATAGGGAAGAAATTGAGGCGAATGCTTTTTAAGGGCATAGTCGATAACATTGAGCATGAAGTAGCGTACTTTTTGAAGACTTCCGTTCCCCTTTTTAAAGGTTACTTCTATGCCGGGAATGCGTCGTGATGCCGGGGGATTTTCCCATTTTATTTTATGGTCAGATGTTCTACCCTCAACCAGGTCTCCTGCTGAATTGATGGCAACCCGGCGGGCATCGACAACCGTATAATCATTGAGGGAAAGAAAAATAAAGATAAGTCCCGCAACACCGTTAAATGATTTGCTGCCCAGTTTTTTCGCCATACCCCTGGTTCTGAAAAAATTAACCCGCAGAATAGTGTTGAGGGAACTCTGAACGCCATTGAGGCCGGTTTTGATTTGTCCTGCCGACATGGTATAGGGATTGGGAATTCTTCCCGGTTGTTCAAGACCGAACATGGTGTAGCTTTTCTTGTTGGGGAAAAATGCCAGCACATTGCCCACATCGGGGCCGCTGAAGGGGTAGAGAACATTGTCGGGACTTGACGCGGGCTTATGCTTCTGCCACCATGCCTTCATCTTGTTAAGGTTGGGCTTTTGAAAACGGTTGAAACCCGCCTGAATCTGACGGCGGTATGAGCGGTAATAGGCAGTAGTGGTATGTTTTGTAAGGGCAGACCGGGCAGGAAGTTTTTTCCCTGCCAGGAAACGTGCCGTGTCGTTAAAAGTGCCTGCGGCCCGGGCTGTGGTCCCGGGCATATTAAAGGCGCTGCCGATACAGATAAGCATGAAGAAGAGGGGAATCATTGCTGCTTTTTTCTTTATTGAAGGAAAAATTTTTTTCATTTTATGCTCCATGGTATAATGTTCGGGACTGGAAGTCCACGGATCAATATTACAGGCGGCGAGAAGAATTCTTTTGTCAAGCTATATATTTTTCTTGACTAATGGGAACAGGACCATAATCTACCATTCATAAATCAGTCAAACATGGAAGTGAATTACATGAAATACCGAACAGTTTATTTGTTTCTCAGCACCGTCCTGCTTTTTGCCGGATGCGTCAAGGCGCCGGAAAGCGTCACCAGGGCAATGATGAAAATTGACCTCTCAATAGTCGAAAATAAAGAAGTTTACAGTATCACTTTTGCCGGATTGCTGGAAAATGTGAATAATGATACGGCTTTTCTCGATATAAAGGGAACTGTTGAGCTTTTTGATCCTGTTTCCGATAAGACCGTGGAATCCTTTGACTTTACTATTCCTGAAATTCTTCCCTTTGGAGAAGGCGAAATAGTGGTGAAGAAAACCCGTACGGATAAAGAGATAACCCCTCTCCTTGAGCTTTTTGAGGTTGAAAAGGAAAAACTTGTCAGTGGTGAGTCGGTACCCGTGATGAATATAGACCAAAAAAAAATTCGTTTTAAAAATCTTAAATATAGAAAAGAAAATATTATCACCCTGCTGAATTAAAAAATATGAAGAATTTTGATGACAGAAAACTCTATTTTTATTTTGCCATTGTAACCATTGTGCTGGCCCTGGTATCCGGCGGCATTTCAGGTTACTCAAAGATCTTTGTTGAAAAAAAGATTGTTTCATTGTTGAGCGAAGATAAGGACATTGATAAAGCATATAAAAAAGCCTATATCGAGCTGAGAAATCCTCAGCTTTTTGCCCTCTATGAGCGTTTTGACGGAAGCGCCGATATTATTAAAAAGATTCTTCCTTACTTTGACGCCAAGGTCTACTATGGACATGCCATGGTTCCGGGAGAAACCGGTGATATTATATATTTAAACCAGCTGCTTGACCGTCGTCAGCGGGGAGCCGCTATCGGTTTTAAAAGCGCTATATTCCTGATTATACTTACCGCACTTTCAACAATAATGTTTTTTGTTGAAAGAAAACAGGCGGCTGCCTGATATAGCCTGAAAACTTAAACGGCAGAAGAGGGGGCGTTCCACCAGGACCGACCCCTCTTTTGCTGTTTACCCCTTGACTCTTCTTTCGAAATAGTGCATAGTGAGTAAAATCTTTTAACCGGACTTTTAAATGAGTAAAAGAATACTTGTCATAGATGATGAAGAACATATCCGTACACTCTTTACCCGTCTGCTGGGCCGTGAAGGGTACACGGTAATAACCGCTGGTAATGGTCAGGAGGCCCTCAATATTCTTGAACACCAGGCGGTTAATCTGATTATTTTAGATATGAATATGCCCCTCATGAATGGCCTTGAGTTTCTCCGAAAAAACAGGGATGAAGAATATTCAAAGGTTCCGGTTCTGATGATGTCGGGAAGCCAGAATATGGAACATCGTATTGAATCCTATCAACTGGGGGTTTATGACTTTATTCGTAAGCCTGAAGAGACCGAAGTTCTTCTGAAACGGATTGAAAACGGCTTAAAAATTGGAGAGATGAAAGATTTTAATGATTTTATTAAAATTGAGCTTATGATGGCCCATAAGCTTCAGAAGTATCTTTTTCCCGATTCACAACTGGTCAACGGATCTGTTGAAATAATCAACTGGTGCCGTCCTCTGTCTGATATAGGCGGTGACCTCTATGATTATATTTCCCTGAGAAACGGAAAGGTTCTTTTTTTCCTGGCAGATGTCTCAGGTCACAGTATTTCCGGGGCTATTTTTACAACAATTGTAAAAATGATTTTCAGGAATGCTTTGAAGGAAAGTCTTATCCCCTGTGAAATACTTGCATACATGAACGGTGAGCTGGCTGATAATCTTCCTGTTGAGTCATTTGTCACAGCCTTCTGTGGTCTCCTTGATCCTGAAGCGGGGAAACTGATTTATGCCAATGCGGGGCATCCCCAGCCGATGCTCATTCGGGGGGGGGAAGCTTTCAAACTTCCTCACAATGATCCTTTTCTCGGGCCGATAAAAAGTGCCAAATTTATGAATCATGAAATGAATCTTGAGGGTGGAGACCAGATATTTCTTTTTACTGATGGTGTTATGGATGTCCTTGATTTCAAGGATAACTCTGTTGGTCAGGATGATCTGATGGAAATCCTTGTGACCCGGGATTCTTCCCTGAAGGAGAAGAGCGATGCTGTAACGAAGCTTTTTTCTGCCGATGAAGTCATCAAGGTTGATGACTGTACCTTTATGATGATAGGGTTTTCCAGTGAATAAGATGAAGGAGCCGAAGAAGAGAATACTTGTAGTTTCTGATACTCATGGCAATCATGTAAGGCTGCAGAAAATTATCGAAGAAGCCGGTTATTTTGATTGTCTTGTCCATTGCGGTGACGGTGCCCCTGACCTTATGCACGTTGATGTGCCTTCGGGTATTCCTGTTGTAAAGGTGGCGGGAAATGTAGATCTTATGCGCGTTATTGACCTGGAGCGTCTTTCTGAATTCCCCTTTTCGGGGAAAAAAATAATGGTTGTTCATGGAGACATGTTCGGTGTTCAGAAAAGCCTTAAGACCCTTGTGAAGGAAGGGACCTCCCGGGGGGCAGAGATAATATTT
>CAZPEK010000370.1:0-3966 GCA_964585555.1 uncultured Leptospirales bacterium
CGGTTTAACCACATCATGCTTTTTACTGGTGGTATTTTTTTTCTTCAAAGAAAAGGCGTCATCTGCAGAAAGGGCTCCGCAAACAATAAAGACAAAAAGAACAGTATATGTAAGTTTTCCCATCATCGCTTCCATTTATAGAGATAAAAGATATATTTATGTTTTAAGAAGGGAAATATAACACTTCAGTTATATTTCCCCTGTTGTTGATTCTTAAGCAATCCTAATAAGGTGAATTTTTAAAAGAAGTTGCATAATCCACCCTGACTTCTTCGCTGCCGAAATTCTCGATCATCCACTCGGGACTATAAAGCTGCACCATAAAATAACTGTTAGAACCGACAGACACATTGCCGCCATCAACATGAAGATAGTAATCAAGGTACCCGGGATAAGGCCCGCTGATTGTAAGCATTCCCCTGATATCCCCGTCTTTACTCATGCCGCTGTCCATGTCGTCACTACCGTCAACAGTAAGAACGAAGTTACTATAGTTTGTAAATGTCCATTTTCCGTTTCCTGATGTGCCGCTGACTACAAGTCGATAATTAATGGTTCCGCTGATATTTCCCGGAAGTGTAACATTGGCATTAGCACCGCTGTCATAATCGGCGACCCGGCTTACTCCGAGGGCCTGGGCGGTACGCACTTCACCTGCCACAGTTTCATAATAAGCTACGTGAACAAATTCATTCAACGTGATTGATCTAAATCCGGTAACCGAGTCACTCGGCTGGCTTTCTTCTGCGTCACTGTTATAAGCTACTATTCGATAGGCATAAACCCCGGCAGGAATCGTTGTATCCTCAAAATTCGGTTCAGTCAATCCCTCAGCAAGAGGAGCAGTGGAATCAAAAGTACCTGGATATTTCAAGGCGCGGTAAACATTATAGGTAATACCATCACCGCTTACAGGATCCCAGGAAACAGTAACCCTGTCGGAAAAATCACCCTGGCTGACTGTTACATTCTGAGGAGCATTTGAGGCATTTGCAGAAACAAAGTATCCTTCTTTCCACGCGCTCATAGAGAGAAGACTTCCATTCTCCCGCCGTGCAACTACGCGATAAAAATAATGAGTACCGAGTTCAACATCCTTGTCATCATAATAATAAAGATTCCCTTCAGGGAAAGTTCTCATAATAACAATCGGCTCAGGATCGGGATCAGGCGGGATGGTTGTACCGTAGTAGTCAGTCATATTGCCGGTGAAATCACTCTCATTGATGACCTGGATGCCGTCTTTATTGACAATCAACATCTCGTTGTTGTCCACGCCGCCTTTAATAAAATAGTCTATTGGTGAATATGAAAGAGACTTATATTCATTCTTAAAGGCGATGGGGCCCCATTGTGAGTTAATTTTAAGATACTTATCTGAGTCGGGATCAAGCTCACAGATAAATTTTCCTTCAGCCTCATCGTTTATTTTTACCATAATCTGCCCGATGGTATATCCCAGGGTCCAGGTAGTGGGCAGCCACTCAACAAGGCTGGGGAAAGAGACCACAAAATTTAATTCAGCATCAGCTTCCGGGCCAGACCCGACAATAACACGAAGCTTTGGCTCCTGACCTGCGGCAATGTACCTGTCACCGCTCAGATCTTTTTCAGTTGTATAGGATATTTCAAGATACCTCGGATCAATCCAGTCATCATCATGAACAACCGGTTCAGGGTAGACCGTAATAGATTCTTCAGCATTCTCAACACGCCGTTCAGGGTCATTGGGATTAACTACAGCAACCTCTTCAAAGGGCCCCTCAAGTGAAGTTGCGCGAAATACAGTATATGTAGCCGCATCTTCAACTGCTGACCAGCTGACCGCAACACGGTCAGTGTAATACCCTTCGGTTGCTGCTGACTTGACTCCTGTAAACTCGGGAGTTTCAAATTCAGTAGCCGGAGGCATACAGCCCGCCGCCAGAAGAGTAATCACAATAAAAATGCCAAAAAACAGCTGAGAGACTTTAGAATACCTGTTACACATAACCTACCCCGGTTATTGATATTTAAAATTAAAGTTAAATTAATTAGTTAATAGTGTTTAATTTAACCGCGTTCAAAACATTGTCAATTAAAATTCCGCTGTATATATTAATTTTTTAACCAATTAATTTAACCGCCCCAAGGGGCTTTTCTTAAATTTAAATATACAATAAATTAACAAAGACGTCAACAGGGTAACCAGGCACCCCAGGGGTACAAACCAGGTCCAGAAGAGGGATCCGAATTTTAAAACAGCAGCAGTAGTTATGATACCAGTGAGCATCCCCCCCAGTACGACGCTGTCACGGGTTGCGGGAAAAAAGCGGGCAATGATAAACATCCCTAAAACTCCACCATAAGTGATAGAAGTTATCTTCAGGCCCAGCTCTACCAGCGGGCTTTTTGTTGAACTGAGAAGCGACGCGATAGCAATAAGCACCAGGGTCCACATCAGGGCCAGGCCCCGGGAAAAACGCATCTGTTTCGCGTCATCGAACCCCCGGGTATCAAGCTTTAGAATATCAATGGCTGTTGAAGCAGAGAGTGAATTGATTGATGAGCTGAGAGAAGACATGGCGGCGGCAAAAATACCCGCCAGCATCAGGCCTCGCAGACCGTGAGGAACATGATGCAGTATATAAAAAGGAAAGATTTTATCAGGCTGTTCAAACTCCCTCCCTCCCAGAGCGATGATGAGAAAAATGCCCAGGAGATGGAAAACAGCAAACTGCAAAAATGCCGTTACTCCGCTCCAGATCATTGCCTTGCGGGCGTCAGAAACATTTCGGCACGAAAGGACCCGCTGTACAATCAGGTGATCGGTCCCGTGAGAGGCAATAGAGAGAAAGGCCCCGCCGATGAGCCCGGAGATAAGATTATATGACGTAAAGAGATTTCCCGAAAGCCCCCATGAAAAACAGAAAATCCGCTCAGGAGGTGCCTGTTGGAGAATACCGGCGAAACTGAGCCCGGAGCCCTTCATTACCAGGACTATCCCCGCTGCGGCACAGGCAAGGTAGAGAAAAAACTGAATAGTATCCACTACAATAACCGACTTGATGCCCCCGTAATAGGTGTAAAGGAAGGTAGAGGCCCCGATAATCAGCAGGGGCAGCAGGTAGCTTTCTGTTTCCATCAGCATTGCAAGGGGAATGGCGGTGGCAAAAAGCCGGATACCATCGGCAAGGAGCCGGGTTATATGGAAGATAACTGAAATTATCTTTCGCGGCACTTCACCGAACTGCTGCTGCAGGTATTCATAAACAGTACGGGCGTTACCCGAAAAATATGCGGGAAGAAGAAAAAAAGCCACAAAGATCCGACCAATGATGTAGCCCATGGCAACATGCATAAAACCAATACCCCTTACATAAGCCAGCCCCGGTATTGAGATAAAGGTCAGGGTACTGGTCTCAGTAGCCACGATTGAAAGAGACGCAAGTCCCCAGGAGACATCCCGGCCCCCGAGAAAGTAATCCTGCATATTCCCGGCCCGGGAGGAGCGCATGCCGATTATATTTATTACTATGAGATAGAAGGCTATTACAAAAATATCAATTATCATGGTACAAAAGAAAAGATTCCCGCTCCTTTAAATATTCTTCCTCTTCGTCCTTCCAGGGTGACTCATCGGTAAAGATATCTCCACCTTCTATTAACTTACGGATTTCAGAGCCCCCGGTTAAAAGATCAAAGGCGGGATGGGTGTCGTTAAACTCATAGACATGATCGGTAAAGACGAATTCACCATGAAGTCTTTTCATTATTTCCACCAGCTTAACGCCGAAATAAAAGGGCCTGAAACGCTTCACATCAGTAACATGTATAAATATCCCGACGCATGCTGCCCGGGCAAACTTGTTAAAGGTGGGCTTAAAGAACTGCTTCCGCAGGACAAATCCCTCAAGGGAGCTTTTCTCCAGCTCTGAAATTATGCATGATGTTAATGACGAGTTATCATCTACAGATGCGGTGAAG
>CAZPEK010000371.1:0-3957 GCA_964585555.1 uncultured Leptospirales bacterium
ATCTAAATTTGGGTTGACTTTGTGACAAGGGAGCATTGTATCTTTTATCGAGCTATAATAGATGAATTAAGAGACTGGGCAGGCAACAGGGACCGAAAACCCCTGGTATTGCGTGGTGCCCGGCAGGTGGGAAAAACCACTGCTGTTGAAATTTTCGCCAGGGAATTCGATAATTTTATTGAGCTGAATCTGGAAAAAAAGTCCGATTTTGATTTTTTCGAAAGAGACCTTCCAGTCAGGGAACTGGTTGATGCAATCCTGCTTTCAAAAAATATTTCTTTGAAAAAAGGAAGAACACTAATTTTTATCGATGAGATTCAAAACAGCCATAAGGCTGTTGCCATGCTGCGCTATTTTTACGAATCGACTCCCGAATACCATATCATTGCGGCAGGCTCTTTACTTGAGATAATGATGACCAAACATGATATCGGTTTTCCTGTAGGAAGAGTTGAATACCGCTTTATGTATCCCCTGACTTTCCATGAATATCTTCAGGCAATGGGCTTCGAGCAGGCTGTAAAATATTATACCACTATCCCCTGCCCCGATATGGCAATTGAAACCCTCAAGGATCTTTTTCATAAATATTCCATGATAGGCGGCATGCCTGAGGTTGTGGCAAAATACAGTGAAGAAGAAAATGTAGCCGCCCTCTCTCTACTGTATCAATCCCTTATTACTTCTTTTCAGGATGATGTTAAAAAATACGCCCACTCAAATACAATGGTTGAGGTAATTAGTCATGCCATTGAAAGCGCCCCCCTTGAAGCGGGAAACAGAATCAAGTTTCATGGTTTCGGTAATTCAAATTATCGAAGCAGGGAAATGGGAGATGCCCTGAGAAATCTTCAACGGGCCATGCTTGTATACCTTGTCTATCCGATTACCAGTGTAGAGCCTCCGGCTCTGCCGAATAAAAGAAAATCACCGCGCCTGCAGTTTATTGATACCGGGCTTCTTGCCTACGGGGCGGGCATTCAATCGCTGTTTTATGAGAATAAAGATCTTCATTCTATTTATCATGGCACAATTGTTGAGCACATCGCGGGCCAGGAAATCATTGCCCGTAACGGACGGTCTCCTGACAGCTATAATTTCTGGGTCAAAGAAAAGAAGCAGTCCAATTCAGAAATTGACTTTATTGTTCAATACCGGGATAAGTTTATTCCTGTTGAGGTAAAGGCCGGGGCTACCGGAACCCTCCGTTCCCTCCACCAGTTTATGAACGAAGCTGATCATGTCTACGCGGTCCGCATGTATAGCGGTAAACTCTCTGTTGATACGGTTCAAACCACCGATGGTAAAAAATTTTTTCTCCTCAATCTCCCCTACTGTTTTGCCGGCAGACTTAATGAGTATATTGCATGGTTTGTAGAGGGGCATTAGAGCCCTGTATCATATGATGTCAGCAACCAGACCTTAAAGGCGACGATGCCCTTCGTCGCCTTTAAGGTCTGATCGCTTTTGGGACATCTTTACCTATAGGGGCTGACTTGTGGGTAGAAGTCCCCCTCCGGGGGATTTAGGGGGCGCTCCGAGGGAAGCGTACATTCACCTATCACAACCGCCACAAACACCCTGCCCCCGCTGCAAAACCAACCTTCACATCTTCCCAGACAATATACTGATGGGGAGCATCATCATCATCCCAGCCATCAAGTATATCAACCTGCAGAAAACCGGTAAACTCAAAACCACGCCACCTGAAAACCGGCCTGAAACGAAAAAAATACCGTTGTGATTGAAATATATCCTTTTTATACAGCAAAGCAAAAATATTATGATACGCTGCCAGAGAAGAAGCTCCTGATTCAAAGGCGGGCTGAATCACTTTGCCAATCATAGACTCTAAGGACCATAAATTGCTAAACTTATAGACATGCCTTAATAAAACAGACTGGGAGTTTCTACCCCAGGGGTACCCGAGTGACATGTCCCGGTATGAATACCCTTCATCATAATACTCATGGTGAAGATAAAAATACCGGCTGATGCCGGCGTATTCTAATCTAAAAATCTGCTGCCTGGTTGTAACCAGTATCCCATACTGCACCGCAGGAACAAAATGAAAAATCCTCAGCTGATCAGGGCCACTGTCAAACCAGGGGGCAACAAGATCTTGAAAGGCATACTGGTAGTAGACCTTACAACTTTTTATAACCGGCAGCAGTAAATCAACCCTGGGATATACCGCCGCATCCACGGCAAACATACCAAGATTATCATACCTTCCCCCTACCTCATCATCATTGGGGCCAAAAATAAGCCTGAAGGCGTCCCACGGCATGTAATATCCCCGGTTCTCAAGTTGTGGCCCATCACCGTAACCACCAAAAAGCACGGTGCGCGTTACCCCAACCTGAAACCAGTCTCTGAAACGATACTGGCCACGCGCCGCAAGCAGAAAAGGCTGGTCCCAGTCGTCACGCTCTTCAGTGAGCCAGGCGCTCATAAAAAAGAAATCCCAGTGCCCGAAAAACTCAATCGATTCTTCGCTCTGGAGCCTGATCATCGGATAGGCGGCACTGTTTTGCGAAAGCACCAGGCCGTACTGCCCGGGGCCGAGTTTAACATTATCCAAACCTGCGGTAATGCTGCTCTTGAAAAACTTCCATTTTAGATAAAAACGGTTTATCATTGATTTACTAAAACCCCGGTAGGGAATTCCCGCATCCCAGGCAACACCCTCCTGAGTAAAATGCTGCTTCATCTGAAGGTATACAACAAAACCTTCACACCACGACAAAGGAGTTGTATGCTTGTTCTTATGATATGAAAAATAAGCGTCTTCGGTGAATAAAAAGTTAATCCCCTTATAAAGCCTCGTGCCGCTCTCCCCGGGAAGAATAACTCCATGCCGGCTGCTCCCGTATACCGCTGCTGACAGGGACCGGACAAGACGATAATCGATAATTCTTTTATTCAGGGGAACCGGTTCAACCGGGACTTCAGCCTCAATCTCAGTATTCTTTAATGTTTCCGTCTTGTATAGATATCCATAATTTAAAGGAAAGTTCCCTGTGGGGAAAAAACTTCTCTGCCCCTCAAGCAGTATCTCATCATAGATACCCCACTCCGCAGGATTTACCTGCAACCCATGGCTGTAACTTCCTTTATTAAATAAAATTGATTTATTGAGGGGGGAAGTTTTCTGTTCACTCGATGAACGATCTTGCGACCATAGTGCGGAAGCACAGAAAATCAGTACCAGTACCGTGAGGTTACGTAGCCCTGCCACGATTCGAAACACGCCTGAAGGATTTATTTATTCTCATGAGAAAAGAATATCACATTAACAGGAATCTTCAAGCAGAAATGCGTCATTTAATACTTTTGAAAAAAAGAAATAATCTTTTCAACATCATCCAAAACTACCTCAATCAATTTCTCTCCAGGATAATTTTTATCATTACTTAAAAATAAACCAGTAGAGGAATCATTGAGAAACATCGCAGCCTCTTTTAGACTTCGACGAATCTCAAAGGATAAAACCAGCAGGTCAACTGTGTCCAATGAGAGCTTCATACTATTAAGAAATATCTCTACTCCCTTAAACAATGGCGCCCAGTTCACCCACTCATAATTTTCCGGCAGCACTCCTGCCATAGAGCCATGTTTTAACCGGTAATATTTTTCTTTGCCTGTAGAACGATCTTCAACATATCCAGATTTTAATAATTCTAAAAGAATAGACTGAAGAGTTCTTCTCTTGTAGCCTGTCAACCGAGCAGCATCAGCCGGGAATATCTCATTACGACTCCCAAGGAGGCACAAAAGCTCACTCCTTGCATTTACTCCCACAAAGGCCCGTAGTCGTAAAAGAAGAGAGCTGATCCCTGATGGTGAAAATTCACTGGAATACCCGCACAGTTTAAAGGCATTTCTCACCAGGCCTTTTTCGAGAAATACCGGGTCAGGATTTTTTACAGGAAGTTCTTTTCCTGACACAGAATA
>CAZPEK010000372.1:0-3940 GCA_964585555.1 uncultured Leptospirales bacterium
AGTAGACCGGCACATGGCGGCGCAGGTATTCTTCCCACTGGGGAGGAAATTCTTCTGCAAGAATTCTTTTACGCCGCCGCAGTGTGCGGGTAAAAAAGCGGTACGCGAGGATGGCGGCTCCCAGGGCGGCAATGAGACTGTAGAGCGGTTTCCCTGCCGGGCTGTCGGGTCCCCCGAAGAGGTACGCTCCCCCGCCGGCAGCGGCCCCGAGTATCAGGGCGAAAATAGATGCGGTGATGAGTGCTGCTTTTTTTCGTCGTTGTCCTGTCATGGATGCCCCCTGTTTTTTCTCACTTTATGGGAATCGGGGCGGGGGGCAAGCATATTTTACCAGGGTCCGGGGTAATGAAAACACAATAAAGTAATTTACAGGCAGGGAAAGGAAGGTTACAGTCAGGATACTATATCCGGTAAAGGGGGAATGTCATGAAAAAGCTTCTGGTGAAATGCGTAATTGTAACAATAGCGGCGTCATGGGGATGCATGGTGGTCCCCCTTACAGGCAATACGGGAGAGAGCAGTGTCTCAAAACCCTCCCTTTCAGCTATTGAAAAAGGTATTGTTCGGGAGACTAACCTGGCCCGCACAAACCCGGCCGCCTATGCCCGTAAAATTGAAAAATTTCTCAGTTATTATAAAGGAAGTCTCCTTTATCTTCCGGGAAAGATACCTATTAGAACCCGTGAAGGAACCTCGGCAGTCCGGGAGGCGATTCGTTACATGAAAAATCAGAAACCCGTGGGAGCCCTGATTCCGTCAAAGGGAATGTCTCTGGCGGCGCGGGACCATGTACGGGATACGGGTCCCCGGGGGATGACCGGTCACTACGGCTCTGACAGAAGCAGTCCCTTTGACCGCATGAGGCGCTATGGCAGGTTTCTTGTTACAGCAGGAGAAAACATAGGCTACGGCCTTGATGAGCCGGAGTGGATGGTTATTCAGCTTATTGTCGATGATGGTGTGCGAAGCCGGGGTCACCGTACAAATCTTTTTAAGAGTGCTTTCAAGTATATCGGTGTGGCTTACGGGCCCCACAGGGGCTATCGAACCATGAATGTTTCGGTTTATGCCGGGGGATATGTAGAAAAATAAGGGATTCAGGGGTCTATAGTATCAAATAAAGAGAGGATGTGGGGCCCTGTGGGCACCACATCCTCTCTTTGTAAGTTTAGTTTTATTATCAAAATTTGCATAAGAAGTGTGTCCGTAATCTTCCCTCTAATATTTACTAAAAAAAGTGTTGCATTAATGATAAAAGTATCACATGTACCTTTAGAGGAAAGCTCATTTCTTTGAAAAAGAGGCGAGAAAAGTTTGTCCAACTCGTTTCAGTTCTATATATTAACGGTATTGTTAAAGAAGAAACCGAATCAGCGGGATTTTGTCCCGCAAGGAGTGATGACCATGAGATCAAAAAAAACCATGATCCTGGCGGTAGTGGTACTATTTCTTTTTGCCGCCTCAACAGCATTTGCAAAAATTACTGTCATATCGGTAAAGGGAAAAGCCGCCTTTAAAACCGGCAGAACCTGGCAGCCCCTCCGAAGCGGCATGACCCTGAACCAGGGAACCAAGGTCAGTACGGGTGTTCATTCGTGGGTTAAGTTGAAAATGTTCAGGAGCACGGTTACCGTAAAACCCCTGACCATGATGAAGATTTATGAAAATTCAAGTAGAAAGAATAGAGTTAATACCCGTATCGGTCTGCGTCGCGGCAGCATCAGGGCTCATGTTACCCGGGGACGAAGAGTAAAGACGGTGTTTAAAATATCCACACCCGTTGCTACCAGCTCAGTTCGGGGAACCATTGAAGAGGCTACTCACGGACCTTCCGGTTCTTCCTTTACTGCGCCCCAGGGATCCTTCTGGGTAATGGGCCGTAACGGCCAGAACGGTGTTGTATATGGACGTCTCAGCTATGACCAGAGTGGCGCTCACAGAGGGGAAATGTTCAGGCATCCCCTGGTACTGGTCAACGATCCGAACCTTACGGGATCAGAGCTGCGGGGACTGTTTTTTACCGGCTTTGACAATCCCATGGGTACCGGCGGGATTCTTGAGATACTCAATGGCACTATTGACGGTGCACAGATTCGTGTTGATATTCAGTGGCCTGAAGCGCCAATAGGTCGTTAGAAATATATAATAGTAATGGGGTATAAAGGAGTAAAATACATGATACAAAAAAGTATTGCAGCCTTTGCGCTGGTATTACTGATAATTTCAGGTGCGGGGGCCCAGGATATGGGTTCCCTCGTTTTTATTGAAAACCTGGGAAACAGAGAACAGGCAACCATTGGTGACGCGGTAACTTTTTATATGCTGACACTGAACAAGCCTTCCCGGGGATTTAAAGCTGATCTGTCGTCCCTGAAAAAGATGGGAGTTCTTGATGCGGGGGATCTTGTTGATGCAGGTAAAAATGATGTCCTGAGAAAGGGCGTCATTGCCGGTATGATTGCCCGGCACTTAAAACTTCGCGATTCAATCTGGTATCTCGCCACGGGCATTGACCGGTACGCCTACCGTGCCTGTGTTGCCGCAGAGATTCTTCCCCCGAAGGGAAGCGAGTGGGACACGGTGAGCGGAGAAGAGCTCATAGAAATGATGCGCCGAGTCGGCGAGCGAAGCGGGGGTGCCCAGTGAAACAGTTAGTTATAATAATTACGGCCCTCTTCTGCTTCAGCGGGGCACTTCTTGCCCAGGATTCGTATTTTGGTGATTTTAAGAGCGATACGGATATGGAAGTAAAGACTCCGGGACAGAACCTGTTTAACAAGGGTGTTCAGTACGGCGGATGGCTGACTCCGGTGATGTATTATTCAAAGGATAATACCGCTGAGCTTTCTCAGTCGATCAATACTCTTCGTCTCTGGTTCCGAACATTTCTCTGGAATGATGCATCACTTTATATCAGGGGCAAATACACCTTCACCGGTACAATGTATGAGAAAGATTCCGGTGCCTCTGATACTGGCCATGTTGTTGATCTTGACATCGCTTCCCTCAACATGTCATTTTTTAACAAGCAGTTGACAGTCCAAGCGGGAAGAAAGTACTTTCTTGTGGGCTCCGGTCTTGTCTTAAATAACCGGGCTGATGGCATGGAGGTTAACTATTTTAACAAGTATGTCAATGTCCAGGCAATGGCCAGTTACACGGGACTTCTCTTAAAGGACAGCAATCCTTATTTTATTAAAACTGCGGATTTATCAGGTAGTGAGGATTATTTTTTTGCCGGCGGTACTCTTTCAGGCAGTTACTTTAACCAGACACTTTATTTTATTGCCCTGGCACAGAAGCAGTTTGAAGATGGTCCTGGCGGAAAACTGGAAAACCAGTTTTACGGCGGCGGTCTGAAGGGAGCCATAATTGACGGTCTTACTTATTATGTTGAATTTGTCTACCAGCTTCAAAGCAATAGTGGTGAAGATTTCACGGAAATGGGAACGGCACTTGAGGTGAAATACTCTCTTGATACCGTTACCAAACCGGTCTTCATGTTTCAGTATGCCTATGGTTCAGGTTCAGATACAACCAAGTTTATAAATTACGGAACCTATAATGCGGGTCTCGGCTGGAATCCTGAGCTGAAGAATCTTCATGTTCTTCGTTTTGGCACCTCTGTATCACCGACAGATATGGTTTCGATAAACTGGCTGAAGCGAATGAGCTTTATCTTCAAGTATTCCCTTTACCTTGTTGATGATGATTCAGCCGTAGTAGGTACTGCTGGTGAGACTACTACTACTCCGGCACCAGGTGAGAAAATTGCCGGTCACGGTCTTGACTTTGCCCTTCGGTGGAGAATATTTTCAGACCTGTCCTTTTTTGCCAACTATGGTGTGTATGTCCCGGGTCCCGCCTTCGGTTCATCAGATCCGAATCGACACTTTGCCATGGGCGGCCTTAATATCAGCTTCTAATGACAGTGTAACAT
>CAZPEK010000373.1:0-3928 GCA_964585555.1 uncultured Leptospirales bacterium
ATAGTGTGGATAACTTTGTGGATAAGTCAGAATTTTTTATCTTGACAGGTACGTGAGACTATTTTTTTGCACCAAAAAATCACTTTTAGGAGAATAATCAGCCTGATTAAGCTTTTAAAAAGAGTTTCATGGTAAAAAGAGTTATTACAACAAACTCAGGAATTATTCCTGCCAATAATGCAGATTCCCTTCATAGTGAGGTCTGAATCGACAATATAGAGGTCTCCCAGGGCATGGCCCATGGTTTCAGAAAAGCCGCCGGTTAAAAGAACCGTGAGTTTTTCTTTATAGGATTCCTGAATCCGGTTAATCAGGCCTTCAGTCAGGGAAATCCAGCCATAATAGAAGCCTGATTTGATGGCATTTACCGTATCCCGGGCTACCAGGCGTTCAGGGGCCTCAAAAGCAACCTCGGGCAGGTTTGACGCCCCCTCGGCAAGGGCTTTAATCGTTGTTCCGATACCCGGGGCGATAATACCACCGTCAAAGAGCCCGTTTTTTAGAACCACACAAAATGTAGCAGCGGTACCAATGTCAACGATCAGATTATCCCCCCCATACTCAACAAGGGCCGCCTCGGCATTAACAATTCGATCTACCCCAAGTTGAGAAGGGTCAGGATAAGAAATATCTATCCCGAGACTGCTGTTACAGCTGATAATATGAATCTTTACACCGGTCAAGTCATAAAGAACCTTCAGGTAGAGCTCATTTAGTTCAGGAGCTACGCTTGAAAGAGCAGCCGAAGAAATTTCTTCCCGAAATGCTCCAAGATATCCGGCAATTTCCCCGAAAAGGGAGCCGGCAGAGACATTTTTCCTGGTTACAAAGCGAAAACGCTGAAAAGGAACCCGTGAATCATCCCGGTAGAGTCCCATGACTGTATTGGTGTTACCGATATCAAAACCGAGAAACATGGCACGATGCCTCCATGGGGGAATGGTTATGCCTTAATCCTGAAATCACCGAGACGCTTAATCAGACCGTCACTCTCTAACCTGTTGAGCAGAGGTATAATATACTTTCTGCTCAGGCCACCGGCGGCTTCCTTTGCCTCGGGGATCATAAGGCGGTCCTTATCATCGAAAAGACCCATGATGCGGTCACGAAGGTCTTCATATACTGATTTATGATACAGGAGATTGCCGTCAAGGCTGATGATGAAACCAATTTTTATCAAATCCTTCAGGTCTTTCTTATCTTTATCGTTCTGCACTTTATCAAGCTCGATGCCCTTTGAACCCTCATCAAGAAGCTGCTGCAGGAGTTTCTTTTTAAAGGAAGAAAGGGCCTCTTCAGTGATAGCACCACCGGCAAAATATCTTCCTTCCTTTTCAATAACAGGGTACTGCTCCATGACCCGGGGCATCAGGAGACGGGCAATCTCAAGGGGAATCCTGGCCAGGTCAGCGGCTTCTTTCAGGTTTAAACCGACCTGTTTTTCCACCGAGGCGCGCAACCCTTCCAGGGCCTCATTATAAAAGGCCTCAAGCATTATCCACGCCCCTTCCCGGCGAAGACTTCCCTTTTCAAGGGTCTCGTCCAGGATTCGCTCCATGGTTTTCTCTGTCTCAGGGAACATGGAAAAAAGCCACTCCCCTTCAATGCAGCGATGCACTGAAATGATAAAAAGAAGGATTTCATCTTTGGAATACAGGTTGAGGAGCCCCAGGCAGCGGCGGACTGCTTGTTTCTGAACCTTAGGGTCGTAGGCGGGGAGAAGCACCAGGCCCCCGCCGATAATCCGGTATCCCCCCGGTGTGGTGAGAACAAAGGGTTCACCGGGATAAGAAAACCATTCCTTTTCGAGGCGGATGCGGGCATGGAAGCGCCCGCCTTCAGGTTCATCAAGGAGTATCAGCTTCCCCTTAATTGCCGTCGTACCGATTAGTATTTCGATTCCCTGGTTGTTTCGAATATGCTTCTTTTCATCGAGAAGCTCAACCTTGACAATGATATCACTCGAGGAGGTAAAAAAATTATCCCGGCATATGAGATACCCGCGCTGAAGCTTATCGACTGAGATGCCCGCCAGGTTCAGGGCGGTCCGCTGTGAAGGGGTCCCCTCCTGTAGATTATGATAATGGCTCTCAATACGCTTAATCCGGGCTTCTTCATTGAGAGGAAGTATGGTTACCAATTCATCTTCCTGGAACTGTCCGTTTTTCAGGGTACCGGTTATTACAGTACCGTGGCCCTTTGAACCAAAAACCCGGTCAATAAAAAGATAGGGCTTTCGCGCATTGCTGGCACGGGACAACTGCCGAAGATTTTCTACTATTGTTTCTTTCAGTTCGTCAATGCCGGTCAGGTCTTTTGATGAGACCTTTACAAGATCTGCCCCGGCAAAGCGTGTTGCGTCAATTTTTTCCCGCACCTCTTCTTCGACAAAGGCAATCATTTCTTCATCCGCCAGGTCTGTCTTGTTTAAAACCGCAATCAGGCGCTCAATGCCGAGAATATCAAGAACCCTGAAATGATCCTCTGTCTGGGGCATCCATCCATCATCCACGGCAACAACCAGAAGCGCCACGTCAACCCCCCAGGCGCCGGCAACCATGTTGCGGATAAAACGCTCATGGCCCGGCACATCAATAATACTGACGGTACCGAAACGGGGATAGTCCATACTGGCAAAACCGATATCAATAGTCATGGCCCGTTCTTTCTCTTCGGGGAGACGGTCGCAGTCTGTCCCCGTGAGGCCCATAATCAGGGAAGTCTTTCCATGGTCAATATGACCGGAGGTGCCGACGATGTACATGCCTTATTCCTGAATATCCCGGGAGAGAAGTTCCCTGATTCTCCCGGCCACATAATCGATATCTTCTTCAAGGATGGCAGTAAAATCAATAGTAAAGGTATCATCAACAATGGTACCAAGAACGGGTACCGGGGAGGTAATCATAAAACGGGCAATTGCATCGGCCTTCATACCGGGAATGGTGACCTGAAGCCCAAAGCCGGGAAGCTCAGAGCCGGGCATCGATCCCCCGCCGTATGTCGCCGTGGTGGCAACCCGCTTCAGGCCTTTACTTCCTTTCACATCGCCTGTCTTTCTGATACAACGGGTAATCTTCTTTTTAATATCTTCAGAAGACTGCAGAATAAGCTTCCAGAGGGCCCCGTCGCTGTGGGTGTTGTTCTGGTAGCCGATCAGCGCTTCCTGAAGGAGAAAATAGGCAAGTTTATCAACGCGAATCATCCGCATCAGGGGATTTTTCCGCATGCGGGCTATAAGGTCTTTTCGCCCGAGAATAATACCCGCCTGGCAGGCCCCCAGAAGTTTATCACCGCTGAAGCAGATAAGATCGCACCCCTGGGCAAGTTCATGACTTACAGCCGGTTCAAAGGGTGAAGGAAGTCGGCTGTCGCTGACCAGGTTGCCGCTCCCCAGGTCCCGGGCGAGAATAATATCATCAGTACAGATTGAAGCCATATCCCGGAGAGAAGGATGATCGGTAAATCCCTCAATGCGGTAATTTGACTGGTGGGCGGAAAAGATCATTGCCGTTTCATCAGTTACCGCTTTTTTCATGTCATCGGTGGTCGTAATATTGGTGCTCCCCACTTCAACCAGAAAGGCACCGCTCTCAGCCATAATGTCGGGGATACGAAAACCGCCGCCAATCTGAATCAATTCACCCCGGGAGACGATAACTTCCTTTCCCCGGGCGAATTCGTTTAATAGAAGAAACACGCTTGCGGCATTATTATTTACAATCAGGGCATCTTCCGCCCCGGTGAGGTGACAGATAAGCTCTTCTGCGTAACCGCCCCGTTTCCCCCTCTGTGCAGAGGGAATATGATACTCAAGGTTGCAGTAGCCTGAAAGGTTTTCAGCTGCCCGGTTGAGGAGGTCTTTTCCCAGAGGGGCCCTTCCCAGGTTAGTGTGGATGATCACCCCTGATCCGTTTATGACACGCTG
>CAZPEK010000374.1:0-692 GCA_964585555.1 uncultured Leptospirales bacterium
GTTTTTCTTTTGCCTGTTCAGCCCTTATAACATCGAGGGCTTTTTTGAGACTCTCCAGGTCATCTGCCAGGTATATGGCGCCAGGGGAAGTACTGGTTGAATATACTTTTTTATGCCTTTCACGGACTTCGTGTATCTGGGCAAATTTACTTTTATCAACGGTAACATTTCTGAGGTTAAAATCAAACTTCAGGAAAAAGATAGAAATTATCAGTGCAAGTCCCGTAACACCGAGGAGCCCGTAGGTTAACCACTTTCTCGGGAGAATGGTAAAGTGCTCTGTCAGGTCTTTTGCCTTTATCAGATGAAACCGGTGACTGAGAATCATTATTGAAGGCAGGGAAACATACATTGCCACGAGAACTGAAAAAATTGAAATCGCTGAGATGATGCCGAATTCAGAAAATCCTCTGAAATCCGACGCTCCCAGTATCAGCAAAGCAATGGCTGTAGTAAAAGCAGATACAATGATTGAGGTACCAGTTGACATGTATGATTCGATCAGAGCGTCTTCAGGTTTAGAAGTGGAAAGCTCAAGCTGAAATCGTTTGACCAGGTGTATCGAGTAGTCGACCCCCATACCGAAAATGATCAGGGCGAGAAATGCGGTAATCACTTCTTAAGCTCCTGGGCCTTGTCAATCAAATCTTTGGTGGCCTTGTTGAGCTCATTGCGCTTGGCGGCCCATTTGC
>CAZPEK010000374.1:702-3922 GCA_964585555.1 uncultured Leptospirales bacterium
ATACCGAAAATTATCAGGGCGAGAAATGCAGTAATCAGGTTCAGACCATCAAAAATTACAGGAACAAAGGCAAAACCCCATATAAGGCCCATGGCCAGGGGGACGATCACCGGAACCAGGGGCAGGGGTGAACGGAAAGTGAAAAGAAGGATTAAAAGAATAAGAGATCCGGCGATGATACCTGATCGGTTGATATCACCGATAATGACATCATATTCAACTGTCTTGTTTACATGAGAACCGCCAATACCGGTCCATACCTTGTATTTTGCCGTAATTTCATCAAGTTCTGCCTGTATTTTTGCCTGCAGTTTTCTGACTTTACCAAAATTTTTGATGCCTTTTTCTGTCCTGACCGTTATACTCATGACGGTTTTGTCTTCGCTCTCATGGTAGGGAGTCAGGTTGAGGTACTTGATGAGATTTTTTTCCATGTTGTTCCGCTCTTCTCTCTCACCAAAGGATTCTTTCGACTTTTTGTCTTCGCTTTTCTCATCGTCCATGAGGTTTTCAACAAAGGGGCTTACTTCGGCTTCCCATTTGATCAGTTCGGTCAGGATGATATCAAGGTTGTCCGAGGTTACCAGGAGGTACCGGTATTTTTTTATAAAATCAACAGGGTAGGTGTAATCACAATAGGTGACCCCATCAAGTTTTTCGATTCTATCGACAGTCTCAAGAAAGGCTTTTTGAAGCTTCTGTGTATTCTTTTTTTCCTTGTCTTCAAGCAATACAGTAAAACTTCCCCCCTCACTTGCGACCCCCTGAAGTTTGTTGCTCAGAACCGAAGCGGTACTGTGCTTCGGGAGGAGCCTGAGGAGCTTGGTGTCTAAGCGGATTTTCTGTGTCTGAAAGAATGCAGGTATGGTGATTGCAATAGAAAGGATTAGAATGATGTAAGGATGACGAAAGCTTATATTACACCATTTTTTTAATATTCCGTTAAGTAAACGATTCATTGGTAGTCACTCCGGGTTTTGGGACAGATTTACTGAAGGTATTTTTATTTAAATCAGCCGGTATCTGCCCGGCTGATTTAAAAAGTATATAAATACTATTTAAAGTTCTTTTTCGTATCGACTGATTCGTTTGTTGAGGGTATCAATTACCTGGGCATAGGATTTACGTGCAAACATCAGTCTGAACTGTTTTTTATAGTTTCGAATTGTATCAACATCATCAACAACATAGTTGGTTATCAACCAGCGTCCACCAACGAAGTTCAGGTGATAATTCAGGGTCACCCGGTCTTTTTTGTAAATGGCAATGGTTCGGACTATTGCCCGGCTGCCGTAAATATTCTGGCCGAGATATTCGAAGCCTTCAGCACGGTAACGTCCTGCCTTTTTTATAGAAGATACCTTTAAAAGACGCTGAAAGGTAGTATTAAAGGTTCTGCACTGGGCTGCCGTGAGTTTTGCGCAGGAAAGCCTGGTAGCATTTCGTGAGATGTATGACCAGCTGGTCACTATATCAAGTATACCGTAGATCTTTTTTTCAGTCGCAGGTCCTACTTTATCTACACCCTTGAGTAAGTTCTGTACACGGGTATTGGAAGATTTAATGACCAGCAGGGGCGACTGTGGTGCACTGTAGAGTGTGGAAAAACCGAGTGCAATGGTCACGATGATACTAGTGAATAGTAATTTTTTCATTTTTTAACCACCTTGTGTAATATGTGAGATCTCCCATCACAAAAGCAAGTTTTGCAATGGCTACATTAAGCTCATATTTCTTTTTGATTTCCGATGCCCAGAGATTATAATAAATTCGATATGCTTTAATAGCGGGAGTTGGCTCGCCTATCCCCATATCCCAGTTGTCGAGGGTCAGCCTGAGCCAGGTTCGAGAACTTTTAAGACTTTTCTGGCAGTCACTCAGCAGCTGTTCCTTGTCGCGAACCTGTACAAAGGCTTTGTGCAGGTTCAGATCTAATTTTTTGTCGGCAATTTTTATTTCTTTCCAGAGGTTCTCATGGTCGAGATCAAGTTTTTTTAGATCCTGTTGAACCTGCATAAAATTAAGATCCCATTTCAGGCCGATGTAGACACCCAGACTGTTGTAGTTATATCCGTCAACCGCAAAGGGATTGGTAATGTCAGTTCTGTTCGGTGCGACCCCGTATTTGTAGGCTCCCGCAGCATAGAGGATCGGGAGCTGTGTGCTCCGGGTATACTTAATTTTGGCCTTCAGGGCTTTCGCTGCTGTCTTCATGCCCTTAAACTGGTAATGATGCATACGGGTAAAAGTAAGCAGCTGGGGAAGGTCTTTATCCTTAAAGGCAAAGACTGGCACTTTTTCATGTGCCGTTACGGAGTTTTCGTCTACAGGAAGGCCGCTGATCGCATTGAGGGCTTTCTCTGCATACCGTTCAGCTGAAATACTTCCAGTGTACACCTCACTGATACTGAAGGCATTGGACTTTAATTCAAGGAGATGGTTGTCCGTAATGTCTGAAGTTTCGTCAAGGAGCCGTTCATTGACTTCCTTTTGCAATTTATCAAAGTTCTTTTTCATTTCGCTGGCCATTTCTGATGCTTCACGGGCTGCGGCGAGAGACCAGTAACTTTTAATGAGGGTCAGGAGGTACTTTTCACGTTCATAGATTGTTTTAGCTCTTTCGACATCAATGCCGAGTCGCGCGGCGTGCTGGGCGTTGGAATACCTGCCAAAAGTGTAAATTGGATATGAAAATTTAAACTCAACCTGGTAGAAGAGCCCCGGATCATCCAGGTCATTAGCATTGTCAGATGAGGTTATACCATTATCATTACTTCGAGCCTCGGGGACAAGACCGGTTTTCATTTTAACCGTCATATCAGGGAAAAAGCGATATATGTGGATCTTGTTAAGATCGGCATGGGCTTTCAAAACCCGGTAGCTTTTATGGAATATGGGATTATACATACGGGTATGCTCAATCGCCTCGTTGAGGCTGATCGCCCGTGGTTTTTCATCGGCATAGAGAAGTGTGCCCGCTAAAAAAAAAAATAATCAGTAGGATATTAAGATTTCTTTTCATTCAGTTTTGTACCATTTTTATAATCCTAACCAGATAATAAGAAAGCTCAGCTTTGTCAATGCTTTCCGGGAATAATTTTCTTTATTAAGAGGTTTTCATAAAAGTGTTTCTTTGTATAAGCCGCAATAAGCAAGATTAGGTGTGTTTTACAACAGGGGGTTTCAAAAAAACAGAATAAAACAGGGTTTTTTTAGTGTT
>CAZPEK010000375.1:0-1341 GCA_964585555.1 uncultured Leptospirales bacterium
CCTACACATACGGCGGCATGAACCACCTGGTTACCGTATCGGTGGGCATTAAAATTTAAACTTCCCCTCCATAAAAACAATATACAGAAAGGCTCTTCCTTCACCGGAAGGGCCTTTTCTTTACAAAGACAGCTTGACTCGGGGCTCTGACCCTGTTATTATTTAAGTAAGAACAATCACACCGGCATGCCCGGTAAAAGGCAGCACAAGGCACGAGGTATCGCGATGAAACATCTTCTCCTGAGCGCCGCCCTTATCTTCCTTTCCCTGATCTTTTCAGGGTGCGGTACAGACAACAGCACCGGAGCCGGCTCCCCCGCCGAATCAGGCCTGGATACCCCAAAGGTCGGCGAGCAAATCAGTGAAGCAGGCATTCTCAATCTTGCTGACGGGGCTGACACTGATGAAGATGCGGAAAAGCATGTCACCACAGAAGAAGAGACTCCTCTTGCCGACCCGGTACTCGATGAAGAACCGGAAGACCCTTCAAAGAAGAATGAAAATGGAGGGGAAGTGTACCTCTCGTCACCTGATGATACTGACAATGAAACCGACACAATAAAAGAAGATACCCCGGAAGCAGGCTCTGAGCCCTCAACCTTAGACGGGGAAACCAGAATATCCCTGGCCCTGGACACAACTGCGGGAAACTGGTATGTAACCCCGGAAAAAAGACTTTTTTCCCGGGAAACAGCCGCAGCAGCGAAAAACCGGATAAAAGCCCTCCGCAAAAAGATTCAAATGATAAGAAAGGAAGTTAAAAAAGGGGCTCTGAGCAGAAGAGAAGGCCGACGGCAGGCAGCGGAAATTCGGCGGGAAATCAGGGCAGAACGAAATATAATCGGCTCAGGGGGAGCCCTGCAGAGGGGCATCCATACCTGGCAGGCCAATGAAAGCCTGCATCTTACCGTACATGATGCAGAGCCCGGCTGGTACCAGCTCATTGTAATTGCTAAAAACCTCGGTCCCCTGCCCGATGGATACGACAGCTTCAGCATGACCCTGCTGAACAAAAGCAGCGAAACCGTGGCTGGAAACTTCTCCATCAAAGCCCGGGAAAAGGTCTATTCCAGGGGCAGGCTCACCTTTCAACTCAAAGAGCCGGGTAAAAAAATCCTCGACCTGCTCTGGGACAATAACGCCAGAGACGAAAAGGGCGACGCAAATATACAGATAAAGGATATCCGGCTGAAAAAAATAAAAAAACCCCGCTTTACCCTTCGACCAGTCAGGCGGGGCGTTTTCCAGAAATCTTTACCTGCAACAACGTGATAATACAGGTTCCAATTTACGGCATAGGGCTTACCAATTTTCCCTTGCTCAATTAACTTTCCTGCTCTA
>CAZPEK010000375.1:1351-3920 GCA_964585555.1 uncultured Leptospirales bacterium
CCCTTCGACCAGTCAGGCGGGGGAGCGAATACTCCTATCTTGATGGACCCTGGTTCTTTGAAAAACGCACTGCCTACACATATCATGCAAACCAGACCATTGGTTACACCTTCTACAACCTCTCCGACGGGGCCTACGAGCTGACTATTAAGGCAAAAAACCGCTCTCAAACAGGACTTCCTTCTCATTATGAAGGCTTTAGAATTGAAATAAACAGTGATAATAATTCCGATGAAATAATTATTCCCGGATCAGATAATAAATGGAAAAAAGGACAAGTCACCCTCCTCTTCCCTGAAGGAGATGCCACGGTATACCTGACCTGGCTCAATGATACCTTCAAAGAAGGAGAGTATGACACCAACCTTTCAATTCAGATGGTCAGCTTAAAAAGAACAGCCGATTCAAATATGCCCGCCTATCTTTTAAAGACAACAACAGGCAACCGGGTCATAATACTTGGAATTCTGCTGTCATTGATTCTCCTTCTTTCCGGCATATCACTGGCAAAAAGGAAAAAACCTCTTGATAACGAAGACAGAATATAGCTATACAAACTTGCAGCCTTCAGATCAATTTCAGAAAAAAAAGCAAAAAAATACTATTCTTTTGCTTGACAAGTAGAGAATTTGTTCCATACTGCCGGCCTAAAGATGCAAATGTTTATGCATCAGCGGTATAGTTTCAAAAGTTACTTTCCGGTTTTCTCTTCGTGGTATCCACTCCGAGTAAAAAGCGGCGTATCAATTTAGATCCTATATCATGCAGCATAGTCTCATTGTGTCTGAAATTTAAGTATAGGAGTCTACAAATGGAAAAAGGCACCGTTAAGTGGTTCAACGACAGTAAAGGATATGGTTTTATCCAGAAAGAAAACGGAGAAGATATCTTCGTACATCATTCAGGTATCAATGCTGAAGGTTTCAAAACCCTCGCAGAAGGCGCCGCTGTTGAATTCGAAGTTGAGAATACAGATAAAGGCCCCAGAGCTATTTCTGTTACCCAGCTATAAGATATTATAATCACATATTATCCGGTTCCCGTTTGAAGAAATGGGAACCGGTTAAGCTTAACCCCATTTGAATTACCACATGAATTATTACTACGATCGATTTACCCGGCATCCCAGAACTGATTCACCGGTCTCAAAAAAAGACCAGAGCCCTGAAACTTCCGCAGCAGCAAAAGAAGAAAAAAGCTAAAGCAGAAATCCGGCAGTGAACCCCTGCGGGGATGCATTAAAACATTAATTGTAACACCAGAAAATGACCCCGGACAAATCCCGGGGTTGTACTGATGTGTTCGGCAAAACTTCCCCTTCATAATGATTTATATTTTTGCTCAAAAACAGAGTTTCTTTACTTGACATTTTCTCGCGCATCAATATATTATTGGCAATTAGATGCACGCTCATTATGCATCAGTGGTATAGTCTTAAGGGTCGTCGGTTCAATCTCCGCCTTTTGTACCTCGGGTAAAATCGGCAAGTCAATTGAACAATCTATATCCAGCAGCATAGTGGCAAAGTATCAAACACTTTTCAAGGAGCATAACCATGGAACAGGGTACCGTTAAATGGTTCAACGACAGCAAAGGGTATGGATTTATCCAGAAAGACAGTGGTGGAGACATTTTCGTACACCATTCTGGAATCATTGCTGAAGGTTTCAAAACCCTGCGTGAAGGCGCAAAGGTTGAGTTCGAAGTAGAAAATACTGACAAAGGCCCCCGGGCGATTTCTGTCAAAGAACTCTAAAAAATCCGCTTAAGGCTACACAAAAAACCCACAGCTTGAGCTGTGGGTTTTTTGTGTTTTTTGGCACATGTTCCTTTCTTTGATGCATAACCGGAACCGTGTTCATTCACATCCCTGTTTATTGTATGAGGACAGGATTCCCCGGTCTCTCAAGCTTCAGGTTGTGGTGACACAGTTGAATAAACAGCATCGGAAAATGAAGCTGCAAAATCAGGTAATAAAATATTTCAATTCATCAAAAGCTTTTTCTTTTTGATTGATGTTAGTTTTTTTTATTCCCTTTCTTAAGACATTTTCCCATTGTTTTTCCGGCAATTCACTTTTCATTTCCTCAAGCAGAACCATGATCTTTTCATCACTATTAGTATTGAATATCTCTTCCTGATCGTAGAGGAAAAGAGAAAACAGGCTGTTTATATAGTCATTTACACTGCGACTCTTGTTTGATGAGTCAGTATTTTTATTAGCAATTTTCTCTCTTTTTGCAATTTTATTTAAATTTCTCTGATGTCTTTCAAGTTCTGTTCTTTTCATTCTAATACCTCGCAACTTTATAGTACATGCCAGAAATAATCCAGACTCGAATTTCGTCAACATGCTTTTTCCAAGTTATTAGAATTTTATTTCTTCTCCCTGTCAGCTCGATTCAACAACCCGGCCAAAATCGACAGCACCAGGGATGAACCGGTCGCCTCGACGACCCTCCCCCCCCCGGCTCGAGCATGCTTCAAACAGGACATGGGCATGGACCTCGCCACCCCCCTATAATTGTGCCATATGACATATATAAACAGACTTGAAATAATGAATAGT
>CAZPEK010000376.1:0-3916 GCA_964585555.1 uncultured Leptospirales bacterium
TTATAGATTTATTTTTTTTATTGAATAAAATATTCATAAGGTGTATGATAATTATAAATTTATGGATTTAGAACGAAATAATTACTAAAGGCAGGCTGAGAGAAAATTATGCGACAGATAAAATGGATTTCATTAACCGTTCTGATTATTCTTATATCAGCGTTTACACTGCAGGGGAATAGTTTTTTTACTTCTATTTTTACAAGGGATAAGGTACAGTTGCTGCCTGTCCCAAACGATTACCGGAATTATTTTTTCCTTCAGTCAATCGATGATGAGACCCATGTGATAATTGGAGACTTTACCGGTGCGGAGAAGTTTTTTTCACAAATTATTGATAAAAACAGTGATAATACGATTGATTCGGTATACGAGTATTTTCCTGATTCGAAAAAAGCTAAAAGAAGGCGGTCTTCATCCTCTAAGTTTCTTACAGGGATCGAGGATATGAAAATGGATATTCTCAGCGGAAAGATATTCAGGAACAGCTACAGCTACAAGATGAAGTCTCTGCCGGTTCTTGAGTATAAACTAAAGGATGGAACCGATTATTTTCCTTCAGGTGATGGACATTCTGTTAAATTTTATGACCCTGATGAACCGACTACTATTATGAGTGAATTTTATTTCGCGAAAAAGGCTGGCCGTTACGATTTGATCTTTAAAACAAATTATTATAAATTATTCAAAATGAAAATAAAGCCTCCGATTCCTTTCTCTGTATACTGCAGAAATTCAAAGGATCCGGTTGTCGCAAAAACAGTAGAATCTCTGCTTAAATTATTGGTTAAGTAAGCTGACACTCAGACTTTTTAAAAAGGGAGACGAAATTATGAAACAGAGAAAGCAGTATATAATAGACAGGAAGTTTCAACTCAGAACGACTTTTGCAATAATTGGTGTTGTATCAATAATTTCTGCGATTATTATTGCCGCCCTGGCATCAAGTATTGTATATAATAATATCAAGATTAAAAATATTTACGAGATAGAAGATAATATTGTACATTTTCTTACATCACGTCCCATGTCAGCGGAGGATGATGCCCTGAAGGGAGCAATGAAGGAGATTGCCAACAATCACAGTGTCAATATGGGTACATTAAATCGAATAATTGACATGAACCGTATTCTTCTTATTGTACTTATTGTCTCTATCGTTTTTCAGAGTGCGCTTCTCTACATCCTGATGATACGGAAGACTCACCGAATATCGGGACCTATCTATGTCATGAGCAATTACATGAAGGAAGTTATTGACGGGAAGTGGCCCAATCCACGACCCCTGCGGGATAAGGACGAATTGAAAACCTTTTATCATCTTTTTAGTCAGATGGTACAGGCTCTGAAGGAACGGGACGAAAAATAATATTGAGTCGATAGGTAGCCTGAGTGCATTGAGGGAGGTGTAAAAGCCTCCCTTAGTTATGTGTAAGAATTCCTTCAAGTTTCATGTTTTTCAACATGCCGACAAATAATTTTTCTGGAAAACCGATAACATTGGATTGTGATCCCTTTATGGATTCAATGATCATTTCGCCATGCTCCTGGATAGCATAGGCGCCTGCCTTGTCACTGAAGTGGACCAGGTCAAGGTACCGGTTAATATCTGCTGCTGAAAGTTTTTTGAAAATAACCTCTGTGATTTCATGCCCTGTCGTGCTGGTCCAGGGACCCCCATTTTCCAGGAGAGAGAGTGTGATTGCAGTTATTACCTGGTGACTCCTGCCGCTGAGAAAACTGATTATCCCAAAAGCATCATCTCTGTCTTTCGGTTTTCCAAGTATTTGATTTTTAGCGGTAACAATAGTATCTGATGTTATACTGAGGCAGTCTTTTTTTACATCCCCGAGTTTGCTGATAACAGCGGCTGCTTTTTCTTCAGCCAGGCGGCGGCAGTGTTCAAGGGGGGGTTCTCCGGGTATTGTAGATTCATCAATGTCTGCGGTTATAATTTTAAAAGAGGGTACCAGGTGTGAGAGCAGTTCCTTCCTTCTGGGAGAGGAAGAGCCGAGAATAATCATCATTTGATGATGACCTTTTCGTTGAGTTTATAGACATCTGTGATATTTTTAATTTTCATGATACGGGTTTTAATTGCCTCAAGATGCTTGTTGCTTTTTACTTCCAGAATAAACTTGAAGGCCGCATGGCCTGAATCTTTTACGGTTGCTTCTGCCTTTATGATATTGGTATTACAAAGAGAAATCTCATCGGCAAGATCCTTCAGCAGGTTGGAGCGGTCGAGTCCCTCTACGGCAAGTTTAATGGGGTAAAAGGTGTTTTCCGCTTCTTCCCATACCACTTTTATGAAGCGTTCTTTTTCTTGTTTAAGTTTTTTGAGAGAGGGACAGTTTATTTTGTGAACTGTTATTCCCCGGCCCCTGGTAATAAAACCGATAACATCATCGCCGGGAATCGGCTGGCAGCACTGGGAAAGCTTAATCAATACATTCGATGCCCCTTCTATTGATATGCCGTCTCCTTTTTTGTTTTTTGATAATTTGCTGAGCTTAATCTGCTCTTCTACCGGGATAGTGACCTCAACTGTCTGAGGGCTTTTCTTTTGAACCGTTGATTTCGGTTTTTCTGATTCTTCTTCAAGTACCTGCTGGTTTTTTCGGAGCCAGTTTCGAATCTTATAACGCGCCCCTGAAGAGCGGACAAATTTCAGCCATGTTTCAGAGGGGTGGCCGTTTTTGCTGGTGAGCACTTCGACAATATCACCACTCTGAAGTTTTGTTCTCAATGGAACAATCCTGGCGTTTACTTTCGCTCCATTTGTATGCAGGCCGATTTCCGAGTGGATCGCAAAGGCGAAATCAACGGGGGTGGAATTCTTTGCAAGCTTAATGATTTTTCCCCGGGGGGTAAAAACGAAAATTTCATCCTCGTAGAGGTCCATTTTAAGGTCCTGCATGAACTCCCTGGTGTTGCCGCCTTCGGAATAAAGCTTGTTTATATTACGAAGCAGGGTCAGGTCTTGATAATCTTTTTTCGGGTTTTTCCTGTCTTCTTTATATACCCAGTGGGCCGCGACGCCCATTTGTGCGGTTTCATGCATCTCCCTGGTGCGAATCTGAACTTCAAGGGGATGTCCCTCGGGCCCGATTACTGTGGTATGGAGGGACTGGTACATGTTTGATTTTGGAACGGCAATATAATCCTTGAATCGTCCCTGTACCGGAGACCAGAGGGTGTGAATTACTCCCAGAACGGCGTAGCAGTCTTTTACTTCTTCTGTGATGACCCGGATTGCCCTGATATCATAAATGTCATCAAAGGACTTTTCCTGGATTTTCATTTTTCTAAAAATTGAAAAATAATGTTTTGCCCGACCCGTTATTGTTGCGGTTATTTTAAGATCCTCCATCTTCTTGTTGATAATACCCCGTATCTGGTCTATATATTCGTCACGTTCATGATCCCTTTCTGAAAGAAGGCGCCTGATTTGATCATATTCTTCACGGTAAATTACATGAAATGAATGGTCTTCGAGTTCAGAGCTTACTTTAGTCATCCCGAGGCGACGGGCGATGGGGGCGTAAATATCAAGGGTTTCCTTGGCTATGCGTTGCTGTTTTTCATCACGCTGAAACATAATGGTACGCATGTTATGGAGTTTGTCTGCAAGTTTGATGATTATAACCCGCAGGTCTTTAACCGTGGCTATGAGCATTTTTCTCAGGGTTTCAGCCTGGGCCGAGGCCTTGGACCGGTCTTTAATATGGGAAATTTTAGTAACCCCGTCAACGAGGTTGGCAATTTCTGTATTAAACTGTTTTTTGATCAGCTCAAGAGTGGTACCGGTGTCTTCAACCACATCATGGAGAAGGGCAGCGGAAATTGTGGTAATATCCATTTTAAGACTGGCGAGGATAAGGGCAACTTCCAGGGGATGGATTATATATGGTTC
>CAZPEK010000377.1:0-3893 GCA_964585555.1 uncultured Leptospirales bacterium
CAATACTACTCAATTATCCTTCCAATCCCACGGGCATCAGCCTTGATAAGGCAACCCTTGAAGCAGTGGCAAAACTTGCAATTAAGCACAACCTGATAGTAATTTCCGATGAAATATACTCAGCAATAAGCTTCGACCGCCAGCATATATCAATCCTTTCCATCCCCGGCATGAAGGAACGAACTATCTACCTTAACGGCTTTTCGAAATCCCATGCCATGACAGGATGGCGCCTTGGTTTCATCGGAGGCCCGGAGCACCTGGTGGACACCATGCTGAAAATTCATCAGTACACCGCCCTCTGTGCACCCTCCATTGCCCAGCATGCAGCAGTCGAGGCCCTTGAAAACGGCCAGAAAGATGTAGATAAAATGGGCAGCGAATACCTTAAGCGAAGAAACTATATTGTCAACCGGTTCAACAAAGCGGGTCTCACCTGCCTCATGCCTGACGGGGCCTTTTATGTCTTCCCTGATATATCATCAACAGGGCTTTTGTCAAAGGACTTTGCCTTCAAGCTGCTCCAATATGAAAAAGTTGCCGTGGTTCCAGGAAACGCCTTTGGTGAAGCGGGAGAAAAGCATATCCGCTGTTCCTATGCCACATCAATGACCAACATCAAAAAGGCCCTTGACGGGATAGAAAAATTTATCACGGAACGGCCATGGGATACCTGATCGACGGTTTTAATCTCATCTATAAATTTCCCCACCTTGAAGAACTGATGTATGCCAATGAACTCTCCCGTGCCCAGAATGGACTCATTGATATTCTGAAAAAATATGAGCATATTAAAAAGGCAGAGATACGAGTCGTCTTTGACGGCAAAAAAAGACAGGGAGACAATACCGGGCAGGAACATATCGGCAAGATACTTATCTATTATTCCCATGCATATTCAGCTGTTCATCTGATTAAACAGTTCACGAAAACAAGCCTCAACCCCCGCATGCCCTCGGTAGTAACTTCTGACAGGGAAATAATTTTTTATGTAAACAGGTTCAAGTCACCGGTAATAAAAAGCGAGGATTTTGCCCGTATGGTCAACCGGGAGATAGAAGAATACAACCGCCAGTACACTCCGGAAAAGGAAGATAACCCGGAGCTTTCTGAAGACGAGATCTCTTTCTGGGAAAAAATGTTTACCAAAAAGAAGCCTTAACTTCCTCCCCCCTTATTTCTTTAAATTCTCGTCAAAAAATTTCATCATCTCGGGAAGCACCTTCCGCCAGTAGCGCCAGTCATGAATTCCATAGCCGGCTTCGTTGTAGGTGACCCGAAAGCCTCCCTTCTTTTTCTGCAGCTGTTTCAGCCTCATGGCCAGAAGCATCGACTGCTCCCTTGGAACCGTATAGTCCTTTGCTCCATGGGAAAGAAAAACAGCAACATTTTTAAGATTTATCGAAAGCTGCATTAAATTATCAACCTGCTCCCACCGGGTTTTAAAATCCTTGTACTTTCCGTAGATACCTCTCAGAAGGTAATTCCGTGTCATGGAGAGGGGATCATAATCCCCGGAAACTCCCGCAGCAGCGGCAAAACTTTCCGGCATGCGCGCCGCCGTCAGAAGAGCCCCCCGGCCGCCGGTTGAAAGCCCCATAATTCCTGTCTTTGAAGAATCAACTGCCAGATTAAAGGTCCCGCGGATAAAGGGAATCAAAACGGTATTCATATAGACTCCACCAGGCAGGGGAGACCATTTATTTTTTGTTTCGGGGAAGTATTGTGACGCATACATGCTTTTCCCCATGGCGGGGCAGACAAGCACGATATGATACTGATCAGCCATCTGTTCTATGGTGGTATTGGTTTCCCAGTCACGGAGAGAGCCGTTATATCCGTGAAGAACAATCAGAGTTCTCGCCGCAGATCCCTTCACGTATCCCTTTGGGAAGTAAATCTGAAGCCTCCCCTTGAAGTCTTTTCCCGGTACCGGGACAACAATAGATTTAAGCCATGACCCGGCCTTTGGGGTCACCTTATACGTGTAGCTTCCCGAGGTGACACACCCGACCCAGAGAATTAGAAGCATTATTGAAAAAACAAACTGAACAATACGTCTCATATTACACCTTCAGATAAGGGATTATTATGCTTTTCACTGAATACCCTTCAGGGTCATGTCATTCAGAGGTTTTCGATACTAGCAAAGACACCTCTAAATGCAAGTATTAAATCATTCCCGGCACCCAAGACGATAAAAGAAACCGGCAATTTTTTTTCTCTGACGGCTTACTTTCTTTATATATTTTTTTGTAAATTTTTCCCCAAACCCAGTGGAAAGGTCAGCCACGAAAAGGAGAACAATTTACAGGTATCCCGCCTCCTTCATGCTGATGTATCCATTATCTGAAACAATGACATGATCAACCAGGGGAATACCGATAACCCGCCCCGCTTCACTGATTCGCTCTGTAGTGGCGATATCCTCACGCGACGGCTCAAGGTTGCCGGAAGGATGGTTATGACAGATAATAATGCCTGAGGCCCCTTCCCGGATTGCGTCCCTGAATACTTCCCGGGGATGAACGATGGCCTCTGAAACAGAGCCAATTGACACCAGGGAATTTTTCAACAGGCCCTGCCGGTTATTGAGGATTAAAACCCTGAACTCCTCCCGGGAAAGACCCGCCATACGGGGGAGTAAAAACTTCCATACCGCCTCAGGTGATGACATCTTTGTAATATGCAGGCAGTCGGTCAAAGCCCTTCGCCCCGCTTCAAACGATGCAAGAAGGCGTACCGCCTTTTTCAAACCGATGCCCGGCTCCCCTGCCAGCTCCCGAAGACCGGAGCGGGCAAGCCCCGGCAGACCGCCGAAATTATTAATACTCGAAGAGGCAAGTGACATGATATCTGTCTTTCTGGTTCCGCTTCCCAGAATCAAGGCGAGTACCTCAGTATCTGAAAGATACCTGATTTCTTCCCCCCTCACACATCGCTGAAAAGGAAGGTAAAGCTCCCCGGCATTGTTCATTTTTTTCTCCTGAAGGGCGTCGAATGCCGGTAAAGCTTTTTAAATTCCCGCATATACTCTTCAGCTACTTTTCTGCTTTCAACAAAAAGGATATTTTCATCATTCCTGGTTCCCGCGCCTTTGCTGAAATTGTACGATCCTGTCACCACCAGGGAGTCATCTATGATAAAAACCTTATGGTGCATCATCCGGGGATTCCCGTCCCGCCTCACATCAACACCTTCCACGAGCAGCTTGACATATTCAGAAAAGGAAGTACCGCTTCCCTGCCGTTCAACAATCCCTCTGATATCAAGACCCTGGGATTTTTTCTCCACCAGGGCTTCTCCCAGGGTATCGCTGGTAAAAGAAAAGGCCATGAAGCGAATAGACTTTTCAGCCTTCCTGATATGCTTTATCAGCTCACCTTCCACATCATCCTCAGGTGCAAAATGAGCGGTAACATGAATATCCCCAACCTGTACACGCCTTAGAGATTGAAGCCAGGGAAAGGCACGGGAATCCATTTTATTACCAAAGACCCGCCCTGAAAACATCTCTTCAAATTCTTCGGTAAATTCCTCAGCAAGCTCGGAAGACTTCAAAACAATGGCATTGTTGTTATTACGCCGGGATCCGTTGTCGGTAATATTCAGGGACCCGGTCCAGAGAAAAGACCTGTCAAAAATAACAAATTTATTATGCATGAGACCTTTTTTCCGGTCATGGACAATTGACACCCCTCTTTTTCTTAACGCTGAAAGATCTGTTGTGAAATAATTATCACTCTCCATGACCAGTCGTACCGTCACTCCCCGTGATGATGCCCGGGACAGGGCCTCAATAGCCTTTTTATTGTTCAGGTCATAAATGGCCTCTTCAATAGAAGATTCAGCATGGCTGATGTAATGGCAGAACCGGTCTATTACTCGGCAGT
>CAZPEK010000378.1:0-1461 GCA_964585555.1 uncultured Leptospirales bacterium
CCAAATGAAACTAGGTATCCGTTTGCCCGTTCCATGTGTACAGATTCCTGCACTTACACTGTTGACGCAACAGCAGCCATCCTCTGAATTTACCGCTGTGCCTTATCACATATCATCACAATAATTAACGCAACCGGCGATTTTGAATTGACAGAATACTCCAGGCCTGACCAGATATTTTCACATCCGGAAAATCCCTTCCGGATTATATTTTTTTATCCGACAGGAGCAGATATATGAACACGAAAAAAATCGCCGTACTTTCAGGTGACGGTATTGGCCCGGAAATTATGGCTGAAGCGATAAAGGTGCTTGATAAAATTACGTCCCTGCACTCAATATCTTTTGACTACACAGAAGCAGATGTTGGCGGCTGCGCAATCGACAACCACGGGACAGCGCTTCCGGAAGAAACCGTAACAGCCTGCCGCAATGCGGATGCGGTTCTTTTCGGATCAGTCGGCGGCCCAAAATGGGAATCCCTGCCGCCCGAAGAGCAGCCTGAACGTGCCGCGCTTCTTCCGCTGAGAAAAATATTCAACCTGTACGCCAACCTGCGTCCAGCGATTATTTTTAAAGAACTGAAAGACGCGTCACCCTTGAGACCGGAAATAATCGGAGACGGATTTGACATCCTCATCATACGAGAACTGACCGGCGGGATCTATTTCGGTACACCAAAGGGACAGGAAAACGGAAAGGCATGGGACACTCTTGTTTATTCCAGAAATGAAATTGAACGGATCGCACGTGTCGGATTTGAGACAGCAATGAAAAGAAATAAAAAGCTCACCTCAATCGACAAAGCGAATGTCCTCACCTCAATGGTACTCTGGCGTGAAGTTGTAACTGAAATTTCCGGTGAGTATCCTGAAGTCACCCTGAACCACCTCTATGTAGACAACGCGGCAATGCAGCTTGTCCGCAACCCGAAACAGTTTGATGTTGTCCTCTGCGGCAACATGTTCGGAGATATACTTTCAGACGAGGCTTCAATGATTACCGGCTCCCTGGGGATGCTCCCTTCGGCGTCTCTTTCTGACGGAAGTTTCGGTCTCTATGAACCATCCGGCGGTTCAGCTCCGGATATCGCGGGACAGGGCATCGCCAATCCCATAGCCCAGGTTCTCTGCACCGCCATGATGTTAAAATACAGCTTTGGCCTCGATGAAGCCTATGATAAAATTTTCAAGGCAATCGAAGCGGTACTCGCTGAAGGCTACCGCACCGGAGATATCATGTCAGATGGTATGAAAAAAGTAAATACTGCCGAGATGGGTGACCTCATCGTTTCAAAAATGTAACTGAAAGCGCGGATGGTTATCCGCGCCTGTATATAAAGCCTCCAGATGATGCCGTTATATTTAAAGGCGCGAAAACGGTTTCGCGCCTTCGAATATAACGGCATTTTTCATTTGACAAACCTTCCTGCCCCATTACCCTTTAAAGGTACTTTGATTT
>CAZPEK010000378.1:1561-3600 GCA_964585555.1 uncultured Leptospirales bacterium
ATTTTTCATTTGACAAACCTTCCTGCCCCATTACCCTTTAAAGGTACTTTGATTTTCGGAGGAACAGGCCATGAGCAAAAAAGCTTCTATTACTGCACTGCATGATAACCTGCGGCAGCTGGCACAGATTGAGACCGAGCTTGAACGCTACATTGACACCACCATGTGGATCAGTGATCCCCATGGCGCGGGCCAGCGCTTTGTCAACATTCTCAAGGGCCGCTTCGGCCTTGTCTGGCGTACTGCCCAGGAAGCCCTGCCAAAGACCTTCTCGGTTGAAAAACTCGAATACCTCGACCGGGTCATTAGAAAAGAACAGTACTTCGAGTCTGATGAATACAAAATGGAACGCCAGGATATCATATCCTCCCTGGTGAAAATTATCCGTTATAAGATGCAGAACATTAAAGATTTTGATCAGATTCGCGGGGGCATCAATAAAGACCTGAAGCCCCTTCTTGAAAACCTCTTACTCAGCTTTCATGTCCCCAATGTGGTGTACGAAAACCACGTAGTAGCTGAAAAACTGATAACATCACTGTCAAAAATCACCAAGCAGGTAATTCTCGGACAGCTTATAGTTCTGGGAGATGTCTTTGACCGGGGCGACGAACCTGATAAAATTCTCAGAATACTTAAGTCGCCGGAAATCAAATCCCGGGTTACCTTTGTATGGGGCAACCATGACATTCTCTGGATGGGGGCAGCCGCAGGCAGCAGGTCCCTGATTGCCGAGGCCCTTCGAATCAGCTTCCGCTATGACAATCTTGCTTTTCTCGACAGGCTGAACATCGACACAACCCGGCTTAAAGAATTTGCCAGTAAAATATATCCCGGTGAAATCACGGGCAATTTTAAAGGGAAACTCGATATTTCCAAAAAATGCGAAAAGGCCCTGGCCATCATCCAGTTCAAACTCGAAGAGGAGACTATTAAAAAGCACCCATCCCTCGACATGAGCTCCCGGCTCAACCTTGAAAACCTTGCAAAAATGTTAAAGGAAGACAAATGCAATGGCCTCAGGGACACCGACTTCCCCACCATTGATCTTGATAATCCCCTTATTCTAACTGTAGAAGAAGAAGATATAATAAACGATCTTGCAAAACAGTTTACCAGCAGCAAACCGGTTAAGCGCCTCATGGAATATCTCTTTCTCGAGGGAAAGCTCTACCATATCAATAACTACATTCTCAATATTCACGCCCTGATTCCATCAACAGCTGACGGGCAGTTCGATGAGCTTCTCAATAAAAGAGGGAAGGAACTTCTCGATTATCTCGAAATGACCATTAAAAAGGTAGGGGAAAACTACCTTAACGAAAAACCCCAGGAAGAATTCCCCCTGGCAATGATGTTTTACCTCTGGTGCGGCCCTAAATCTCCCTTTTTCGGCAAACATGCCATGAAAACCTTTGAACGTTACTTTTTTACCGACAAAGAAACCCACAAAGAGAATACCCTTTACTGGGGAGAAAATATTGTTAAGACAGAATTTCTCGACCTTATCCAGAGAGAATTCGGGGCAGAGCGGGTTGTTTTCGGCCATACACCGGTTAATATCGAAGAGGGACAGAAAATCTCCGCTGCCAATGGACGGGCTATCAATATAGACGGGGGATTTTCCGAGGCATACCTGGCCCGGGGACACAGCCTTATTCAAACCCCCTATTCGATCTATGCGATTATCCTCCCGACTGAGGCAGAAATGGAAAATGCCCGGGTCAAGGGTGAGCCGGCTGAACTAAAATTCGAAAAATGGTCAAGGATACCTGGCACGGAATAGCACTAAAAGAGCGCAGGAAAAAGCTGATAAAAGAGATAGAAAAGTCTTCATTTAGTTGACGATTATTAATTAAATGATTAAATTGTCTGAATATTTATTTCTGGAATAATATGGAGGATTTTCATGAAACGTATTACATTAGCATTGACGCTTATGGGCGCTCTGTTGCTCATCCCTTCTACATCCTTTGCCCTTATAGACGCAAACCTTATGGGAGGCTACAGCTTTCAGGGTAAAGTAGACGGTATCTCCG
>CAZPEK010000378.1:3616-3893 GCA_964585555.1 uncultured Leptospirales bacterium
TTTGATCTCCTGGTATTTCTGCAGTTTGGTATCGGCGCCTCGTATGACTGGTCAAATCTCGACTGGTCTGATGAGAGAAACCAGATCGGCCTTGACCTCTACGGTCAGCTCAACATCCCCTTGCTGCCCATTTCTCCCTATGTACGCTTCAACACCGCAATCTGGGACAAGGTAAGCGGTGCCATAGACAACACTGAATACTTCAAGTCATACCGGTTCGGCGGCGGTATACTCTTTACAGTTCTGCCGATTCCGAAGGTTCTCAAGCTTCAGCTCT
>CAZPEK010000379.1:0-281 GCA_964585555.1 uncultured Leptospirales bacterium
GTACAATGCACTTCTTGAGACCCTTGACGATAAATTCGGCATCGACATCTCAGGATCCCGTCCAGTCGTAAAGCCTGAAAGGACCAAACGAAGCTCTGAACTCCTTAAATTATCCAGAATAGCCATATACTACATTAAAAATGCCCAGACCGGCAAAGCTTTAAGAACAATCACAACAATGCAGAAACGTTTCACTGGAAGGCAGTACAGAAAGGATATAGCTTATTTTACTTCGGTACGCAGAAAAATTCTCAGGGCTGAACGGTACTACAGGATTGCCC
>CAZPEK010000379.1:311-3872 GCA_964585555.1 uncultured Leptospirales bacterium
AACGGCGATATCGAAGTTCCCGCCGCTACCTCATAAAGGCCCGAAGAATAATCGGGGCAACTCCTGTTTTTTACGCCTATCGTCAAAAATATCATCAAGGTCGGGTGCGCAAAAAAAATAACCACCAACGAGGAAATACTCCTAACAAAGCATACAGGATTGCAGTCACAAAGCCCCAGGGTCACATCAATGTGTATAGTGCTCCCAGGAGCCGTAATATAATTTTATCAATCGACCAGGGCCAGACTCTCAACAGTGCTATAGCCCATGCCCTTTCTCCCGATGATTCAACAATGAAAATCCTGATAAAAAAGTTCAGGAAAGTAAAAGTTAAAAACTATCGGAGAGTTAGATATTACTCAAAAAAAAGAAAACGCTGGGTCAGGTATAGAAAAAAATACTACAGCCGGGTACACTTTACTCCTGGTATATATGTAGTAAAACTGGACAGGCGGCTCAATGTCATTGCTGCGAAACGAGTTTCCAGGGTACGCCTCGATTCCCGGAAATACCAAAATCAATTATACCTGAAAAATTCATATTTTGCATCACGAAACAGACAAAGAGCCCTGTAATCCCGGCATATGGTTTGATAAACCGTATTACTTTTTTGGAGATTATCTTTTAAACCGCTATGGCTGTCGGATATTAAAACTTCCTGTCAATGCGGGACTTATCTGCCCAAATCGTGATGGAACCCTTGGGACAGGGGGCTGCATTTTCTGCAGCGATGATGGTTCTGCCTCTCCCGCTGCAGGGATATCCAGGGATATAAAAGCCCAGATGCAGCACGCCCGGATTAGCTTTAAGCGCTCTAACAGCAGCACCCGCTACATTGCGTATTTTCAGGCCTATACAAACACCTACGGTTCAGCTGAAGACCTTAGAAAACTTTATGACGCTGCCCTGGAAGATGAAGATGTCCTGGGCCTTATGATTGGCACCCGTCCCGACTGTCTTCCCGAAGAAGTTGTTGAACTGATCCAATCTTATGACGAGTCAACAGATGAACTCTGGGTTGAGCTGGGCATGCAATCCATGCATGAAAAAAGCCTCATGTATCTCAACAGGAGGCATTCACACAATGATACAAGAAAAGCAGTAAAAAGCCTTCGCTCAAAAAAAATCAGTGTATGCCTTCATATTATTCTCGGAATTCCTGGAGAATCATGGGAGGATATGATGAACACTGCTGAAGAAATAGCCTCAATGGATATCCAGGGCGTGAAATTTCATCATCTTCATGTTATCAGCGGTACCCCCCTGGCAAAGCTTTATGATGAAGGAGAAGTACCCCTCATGTCAATGAAAGAATACATCTCCACCCTTTGTGATTTTATTGAGCGCCTTCCCCATACGGTGATGATTCACCGCCTCAGCGGAGACAGAAATGAAGATTCTTTGGTTGCCCCCCGATGGGGACACCATAAAGGGACCATTATTAAAAATATCAATGAAGAATTTCATCGCCGGGGAACCTACCAGGGATTTCTTTCAAAAATTAATCGGGACAAAAACCTTATTACGTAAAAAAGCTCCCTGTCCACAAAAACAATGCATATACCTTACAATTCCATATATTATTAAGTTGACAGATAAAGAAGAAAAATTCTTCTTCATATTAAATCAATTTCAGGACAGGCAGATGAAAGTAGCAGTAGCAATGAGCGGCGGTATAGATTCCACAGTCACCGCCCTGCTCCTCATGGAACAGGGCCATGAAATAACAGGTATTACCGCAAACATGCAAACCGGCATTCCCCGTGATAAAAAAAACCCCTTCACTACAGAAAAACATATTGAAGACGCCAGGGCTATAGCTGAAAAGTTTTCCTTTCCCCATCATGTACTCGATATTTCTGAAGATTTTTACCATCAGGTCATTGCCCCTTTCTGCTCTGAGTATTTGAAAGGAAGAACACCGAATCCATGTATTAACTGCAACCCGACTATTAAATTCAAAAGTCTCATCGAGCATGCCCTGCACCTTGGCTGCGACATGCTGGCTACAGGCCACTATGCCGGTATCAGCACAAGTTCTGAAAAACGTTACTACCTCACCCGGGGGAAGGATCCGGTTAAGGACCAGTCTTACTTCCTTTACCGTCTCTCCCAGAATTTTTTATCAAAGAGTCTTTTCCCCCTTGGAGATTATCAAAAAACAGAAATACGTGATATTGCGAGAAAATACGAACTCACTGTTGCCGAAGCCCCGGAAAGCCAGGAGATATGCTTTATCCCCGATGAAGACTATGCCCGTTTTATTACAACCATGACCGGCCAGACACCTCCTCCCGGCGATATTATCAATGCCGATGGCACGGTCCTCGGAAAACATAAAGGTATTCACCGCTATACCATCGGTCAGCGCAGAGGCCTGGGAATTGCTGCAGATGCCCCTCTCTATGTGATTCGCATAGATGCTGATTCAAACTCAATTATCGCAGGCTACAAGGAAGAACTGGATGTTACGTACTGCACAGTAGCAAACATTCACTACATGAAAACTCTTTCTCTTGACGGGCTCAAGGTGTTGACCAAGACCCGTTCAACCCAGTTGCCGGTCCCTGCCCGACTCGAAGAAACAGGAACGACGGTAAAGGTTCTCTTTGAAAAAGAGCAGCAGGGCATCTCTCCCGGACAGGCTGCGGTTTTTTACAGCGAAGAAGGCCATCTCCTTGGGGGCGGTACTATCGATCAGAGCGGTTGATCTCCTTCGGTCTCCTTTTTATCTATTGTAAATCCGGTATAGCCGTAGATAAGAGACACAAGGGGGGTCAGAATATTAAGAAAGGCATAAGGAAGATAACTTAAGGTTGAAACGCCCAGGGTTGAGGCCATAAAGGCTCCACAGGTATTCCAGGGCACCAGGGGAGATGTAATAGTTCCTCCGTCTTCGAGAGCCCTGCTGAGATTTTTACTTTTAAGATTCTGCTGCTCGTAAGCCTCGCGGTACATTCTCCCGGTGATCACAATCGAAAGGTACTGCTCTGAAGCAAGAATATTGGTCAGCAGTGCGGTTCCCAGGGTTGCGGCGATAAGGTTGCCGGTTCCCCGTACACCTTTCAGTATTCCTCCGGCAATACTACCCATCATTCCGCTTCCGTCCATGATACCGGCAAAAAACATTGCAGATATTATCAGCCAGATGGTATTAAGCATGGCTGCCATGCCCCCTTTATTTAAAAGGTTATCGACTTCTTTAATGCTGGTGCTCGACTTAAATCCTGTTGCGGCGGTCTGCAGGCAGGTTTTTAGTTTAACAAAAGCAGGAGAGAGCTGCTGAGTCTGTGTGCCTTCAGCCATTATGCCGGACTGAAAGATAAGCGCAAAAATTACTCCGAGAATGATTCCGAAAAAAATCGCTGGAATAGCGGGGACCCGTTTTACCATGATACCGATTGTCAAGACAGGAGGTATCAGCATATAAATATCAGTGTTGAACCGTGCATTAATGTCGCCGGTAATAACTTCAATTCTTCCCGCGTCATAAGACCCGTAATCACCGAAAAAACCTATGAGAAGAAAACACAATAAAAACGGGAAGTTACGAAAAAACGG
>CAZPEK010000380.1:0-1574 GCA_964585555.1 uncultured Leptospirales bacterium
TCCATCAGAAATTTTCATGTAATCGAGAAGACCCATTTTTTTATATTGGAGAACACCTTCTGTAACTGCGGCAAGAAAAAAAGAAAGCATGAGGGGATCGATGTCTTTGAACTGGCCTTCGTCAATACCCATTTGAATCGGTTTTTCACTGATGGTTATCAGTTCTTTGAATTTCTTCATGATATCTTCAGTGTCTTCTTCATTGTTTTTATAGTCTGCCTTTGACTCCATCAGGATATTGTAATATTCCCGGTTGTTCTGAAAAAAGTCAAGATACGAATCAAAGGTTGAAATCAGTTTCTGGTTCGGGGTCTGTTTTTTTTCAATTCCCTGCTGAAACTTTGAAATAAGCATATCGAAAGCCTCGAGGCAGATAGCCTTGTAGATATCTTTTTTGTTGCGAAAGTGAAAATAGACCGCTCCGGTCGTAAGGCGGGCACCCGATGCGATTGCGCGAATTGATATGCCATTGTAGCCGTACCGGGGGAAGAGGGAACGGGCCGTATCGAGAATCTTTTCTCTGCTGTTTTTTTTCATTATGGGGCTGCTGCCTTATTTGAAATTTTTATTAATCTTAAATTAAAAGAGGCCCGGCGCTTTATGTCAGCGGGGCCTCTTTAAAATTTTTAAAGTGTTGTTTCTATTTTAATGCAGCTGCAAGATCTTTGCTTGCTGCTTTTGCTTCTTTAATAATATTTTTAAAGGCTTCCTGAACAGTCGGGATGTCATGAATCAGACCTGTTGCCTGTCCAATCAGCTGAACTCCCTTTTTATCATAATCTCCTACTTCAGTTGCGGTTTGAATTTGTCCGAAAGCTGTTGCCATGTGAGCGAGTTTCATCATATTTTTAGGCTGTGCCAGCATACCGAGCATAACCTTCAAAACTGGAAGTTCCATTTGTCGTGCAATTTGTGGCCCGACAAAAACAGACTTGAAAATATTCATTCCATTTTTAATGGCTTTTTTAGATGATTTTGATTCTAGAACTCGGCACCAGAGGCCGTCAAATCTGTTGGAGTAGAGAGTATTTTCAACGCCTGCATCAAGGTGAGCCTGCTTTGTCTTTTGGTGAAGGGGGCTTTCCTGTGTTGTTGAAAGTCTTGTTCCCATTGCTACTGCGTCTGCACCCAGCGCAAGAGCTGCAGCAAGTCCCTGGCCTGTGGCAAAACCGCCGGCAGCGATGAGAGGCACATCAAACTTTTCTCTCATAGCAGGGATGAAGCATACGCTGCCAATCTCTCCAGCATGTGCTCCGGCTTCATATGCTGTTATTTGCAGTGCATCAACTCCGCCCTTTACTGCTGTTGTGGCATGCTTTTCATTTATTACAGTCTGAACAACCTTTCCGCCATAATCATGTACTCTCTTAACTATATAATCAGGTTTACCAAGAGAGACATTAATAACCGGCACCTGCATATCCATAAGAACTTCAGCATTTTCCTTTGCACCAGGCATAAGAAGAGTCGCACCAGCTCCAAAAGGCTTATCGGTATGATCCCTCTATTGTCAAGGAGCGACAGCGTTTTGTTTCCGGTAATGTGTCAAAACAAAAAAAAGTAAAACACGTTTT
>CAZPEK010000380.1:1584-3861 GCA_964585555.1 uncultured Leptospirales bacterium
AAAGGTCCGGTAGCCAGCCATCCGATACCTCCGGCATTACATACTGCGGCAACAAGCTCAGGTGTACTTATCCAGCTCATTCCTGGAAGGACGATCGGATATTTGATTCCAAATAATTTTGTTATTCTGGTTTGCATAATAGTTCTCCATTGATAATTGTTTAAAAACCTGTCTAACATTGAATTTTAAGAATATAACATTGTTATGTTTTTTGAATGTAAATGAACTGGTTTTTTTGTCAACTAAAACCTGTTTTTTTATGTCAATATAGTTATGCAAATTTACCCATTATGTTTTTTATTTGTTCTTCCGCTTCACGGGTCATTCTTTCCAGCAGTTCCTGGCAGGTAATGACATCATGGATCAGGCCAATGGATTGTCCCACCATCATTGGAGCAATATCTATATTGCCTTCAGCCCAGGCTGTTTTGCATCGATCGCCTGACATGAGGGGTATGATTTCTCCCAATCCGCCTCCGGAAGCCTCTACTTTTAGAATTTCTTCAACTACCTGGTTTTTTAATGCACGCCCCTGGAGATTTACCGATTTGCAGATGAGAGTGGTGTCATTTTCCTGTCTATTTACTATCTCCTGACGAATATTTTCATGAACTGGACATTCTTTTGTCGCCATAAACCTGGTTGCCATCATAACCGCTTCTGCGCCGAGGGTTAATGCTGCTGCCATTGTTTTTCCATCGGCAATCCCTCCCACTGATACAACGGGAATATCGAGTTCTTCAACGAGACGCGGGGTTAATACCATGGTGGTTACATCATCGTTGAGGGGGTGCCCGCCTTCTTCGATACCTGCCGCATAGATGCCGTCATAGCCGACTTTTTGAGCATGCAGGGCGTGACGAACTGATCCTACTTTGTGAAAAAGTTTTACATCTTCCTTCTTTAACATTTCAATAGCATCCATGCCAACGGCTTTGTCAATCGGCGCTCCTGAAATTTCCAGGCCTGCTACTTTTTCTTCTGCACATACCCGGAGGTACATTCTGTGGTGATCCGGGCCAACATGCACCGAGGGAAGAATTGTTACATTGACCATGAAAGGCTTGTCAGTTAACTTTTTTGTTTCATGAATTGCCTGCCGGAACTCTTCTTCTGTCGGGTAGTTTGCCGCAGTAAGATTTCCAAGCCCGCCGGCATTTGATACTGCTGCACATAATTCAGGTTTACAGAGCCAGTACATGGCGCCGCAGATTATCGGGTGCTGAACATTGAACATTTCGGTTATCTTTGTTTTAATCATTGGGATCTCCCGGGTAGTATTTCAGTTTTTTCTAAAATTTATTTACAATAAAACTGTTTTATACTTGACATAACATAACAATGTTATGTTATGTCAAGTAAATTAAAAATTTATTGATCATTTTTGTTTTTAAATATGCAATAAAGGGTCGAACTGTTTAGCTTTTATTGTTTCCGGATATTTATTAGAAGGGATAAAAATAATGTGAGTATATGGTAAAATGCTGGTCTTTTGACAGGGAATAATCTAACGATGTTAAGTTTAAGCGGAGGCGGCAAATTGTTGTAGCAGTATCGAAATAAACACATCGGCATTTTATCAGTAGCGTACTGATACATGTATCTAATATATAGAAACTAAAAAAACTCTAAAAATATACACAGAGTTAATCAGGAAAAAAGTAGAAAAAAAGGGTGAAACAATGTTTAAAAATTTATTCAGTCCAATTACAATTAATCAGCTGGAAATTAAGAACCGAATCGCATATCCCGCCCTCGGTCTTATGTATTCTTATGATAAGAAGTTGAATGACCGTCATCTTGAGTTTTACCGGGAGCGGGCAAAGGGGGGTGCCGGTATTGTTACCGTGGGGCCCATCGGTTTTGATGAACTTGGCTCAGGTTTTATCACGCCTAATATCGGTTTTGAAGAATCTGTAGATTCATTCTCTGAGCTTACAAAGGCAATAAAAGATGAAGGGGCTGCTGCCTGGGTACAGCTTTACCATGCGGGCGCCTATATGTATTCAATCGCCATAGAAAACAAGCAGGCTGTCGCCCCGTCGCCAATTTACAGCCGTTACTCCAAGGAAACCCCCCGGGAGATGACCATCGATGATATTAAACAGGTTCAGGAGGCGATAGTTCGGGGCGCCCTTCGTGCCCGGGAAGCGGGATTTGACGGTGTAGAATTGATAGGAAGCGCGGGATACCTTATTTCCCAGTTCTGGTCTCCCCTTAAAAACCAGAGAAAAGATGAGTATGGGGGAAGTTTTGAGAACCGGGGGCGTTTTGCCC
>CAZPEK010000381.1:0-3860 GCA_964585555.1 uncultured Leptospirales bacterium
CTTTTTCAAAAAAGAAAATGGACTTCCTTCACAAAAAAATTCATACCGTACCCTGGCCATTCTCGGTCTCGACCGCCTCAGCAGTGTTCCCTCTTCCATGGATACAATTACCGGGGAGCTTACCAAAACCGCCCTGAAGCAAAAAGGAGTCATAGTCATTCCCGAAGTGTCCCTTCGACCCTGCAGGTTCCCCGGGGTTTCTCTCCGGGACAGAAAACGTCTCCACCGCATCAGCTCGCTGTCAGGGGCCCGATGGATTCTCTCCGGTCTTATCTCCCGGTCAGAAACCGACCGCTCTTTCAATGCCTCCCTGATGCTCTTTGACAGCAGAAAGGGCCGTCATGTTCAATATATCAAAGTCACCGGCAGAACCGAGAAGGAAATATTTATGCAGGCCAGGCGGGCCCTGCCCTCGATTTATATAACTATCTCTGCGTCTAATAATTTTTTTCTTCATAACAAAAACGAAATTTTATACACCGCAGATTTCAGTTACTTCGGCCACAGCGCGATGAGCAGCCAGTACAATGTGCCCTATGCGGTTCACTATAACGGGAAAAAACTTTTTGTCTCATGCTTTGACCGGATAACCGTCATGTCTCCCTCGGGAAAACCATTAAAAATAATCGGCAGCCGGGGCGCCGGAGAGGGACAGTACCAGTATCCCGCGGGCATTGACACCGACAATAAAGGGAACCTCTATATACTTGATTCCCTTGGGAAAAAAATAATTACCTTTTCCCCTGAAGGAAAATTCATCCGGGAGTTTTTTTTCAATGCCCGTGCGGTCCGTGACTTTGCCGTTACCGACTCTGGAAATGTACTGATTCCCGATTACACCGACTCCCGCCTCCTGGTCTTTGATTCAAAGGGAAACTCTCTCCCTGACCAGACATGGGCACCTGGAAGCATGCAGGGTATCGTCAAAATTCCCGGGACCGGGGGACTCCTGGTTACTCGTAACGGCTTATATTATATAGTAACCCTTGACAACAGGGGCGGAAAAAGAAAAACAAAGTCCCTGGGCATTACCCAGTCTCAGCTGTTGCTCAACAGCGGCGTTATGGATGCACAGGGACGCTTTTACTCCCGGGACATCAGTAAATCAATCATCATAGGTACCGATAAAAAAGGAAACCTGGCGTGGGTAAAAAAAGAAATACGCGGCGTTAAGCGAAAGTACTTTAACATGCCCTATGATATGTCAATCGACAAAGCGGGGAACCGGCTTTTCCTTGTGGACATGCAGAACAAACGGGTTATTTCTTTTCTTCGTCACACTCTTCCCGTGTCTAAAAAAAATGCCCGATGGTATTTTAATCGATCAAAAAAACTTCGTAACCCCTTAAAGCTGGTATACCTGAACATGGCCCTCAATGCAGACAAAGGGTTTGTTCCCGCCCGTATGGCACGGGCCCGCTACTATGCCAGTTCAGGTCACCATGCCCGGGCTATCTATGAGTACCGCAATGCCCTCACCTCAAAGACCGGTCACAAAGAGGCAGGCAAAGGAATAAATGCATCAAAATTCGCAATGAAAACATCAGAGGCCCGGTACTTTACCACCCTGTTCAAAGGGGCTATCAAGACCGGTCCTGAAAGCGCCCGGCCCTACTACGCCATGGCGGTCAAAGCCTTTGAAGCCGCCCTTGCCCTCAGGAAGAACGATGAAGGCATAAAAAGAGAATTTTCCGATTTAAAGAGATCCTTTGCCGGTTCAGATACTGACTCAACCGGAAAGCCCGCTTCAGTAAATTCCATCGTACTGAATGATGTCTTCAGCGCCCTTTATAAGTATTCTGCTGAAACTTCTATAGGCCCTGTTTCAATAAAGAACACCACCGGTTCGGTTATCGAACGGATACACGCTTCGATCCAGATCAGGGGTTATATGGACTATCCGACAGAAACACGCCACCGGAGAAACATCGCTCCCGGTAATTCTGTAGCGCTCAAGGTGTTTGCTGTCTTTAATAACAATATACTTTCAATTTCCGAAGACACGCCGATCAGTGTCAGGATTGTGGTTCACTACACTGTCGGGGGCGTAAAAAAGACCCTCACCAGCAGCAAGTCTCTGACTATCTTCAACCGCAACGCCATGACCTGGGATCGAACAGAAAAACTTGCTGCCTTTATCACCCCGAGGGCCTCTGCGGTTAAGGTTACTGCCCGCTCCATTGCCCAGAAATTCAGAAACAGCAGGCTTTCCTTCATAAACCAGGAGCTTCAAACCGCCATACAGCTATTCGCGGCCCTGGGTACCTACGGTATGACCTATGTTCAGGATCCGAAAACCCCTTTTAAAACCTTTTCATCAGTAAAAAACAAAATAGACTTTATTCAGTATCCCGGGGAAACCCTCAGGTACCGTACCGGAGACTGTGATGATCTGACTGTACTCCTGGCTGCGCTCTTTGAAAATCTCGGCATTGATACAGCGCTGGTTACGGTGCCGGGACATATTTTTCTCATATTCAATACCGGGGTTGCCGCTTCGGATTCAGCTTCAGTTTCCTTAAAAAAAGAACGCCTGGTTACACGGGGAGGCACAATATGGATCCCCGTCGAAACAACCCTCCTCGGCAGTTCCTTCATCAAGGCGTGGATAAAGGGAGCCGAAGAGTATCGCCGTTTTTCCACCACCGGAGAATTAGAGGTTCATGAAACTCTGAAGGCATGGAAAACCTTCTCACCGGCAACCCTGCATGACACAGCCTGGGAACCCCGTCTACCGGACCTGGATATGATAAACCGGAGTTATAACCGGGATATTAACACCCTGATAGAAACAGAACTCAAAGCGCGACTCTCCAGCCTCAGGAGGGAACACAAAAATGATCCCTCAAACCCGAAGATACTCAACAGTATCGGGGTGACCCTTGCGCGCTTTGAAAAATATGAGAGGGCCCTCATCTATTTCAAAAAGGCCCTTGCCCTTCATCCCGGCTATGTTGCCGCCCATAATAACAGCGGCAATATTTACCTGCTTCAGGGAAACAAAGAAGCGGCTCTCAAGGCATTCCAAAAGGCCCTGAAAATAAATCCTCGAAATGCCCGTATTCACATGAACATAGCACTGATCTTCATGCATCTCAACATCCCGGAAAAAGTTATTCCTGCCTACAATGAAGCAGTACGTCTCGACGCGTCGCTAAAAACAAAATACTCATGGCTGACAAAAAACAATGATTCAAAAGGCACCCGATCAGATAAAATCGGCACCCTGGGTAAGCCCCTCTGGATTGGTGAGGAAGTTAAAGACTAAAACTAAAAGGACTGTCAAGCAGGTATACGGCTAAAGGGGTTTAATTATTTTTTTTAAGTTTCTTTAACACTACTGCAGCTTCAGACTCGGGATACTTCTCAAGGACTTCTTTAAAGCAGCGCTCACCTTCGATGCTCTGTCCATTTTTAAGATAAATCTCTCCCATCAGTACCTTCGCATCGGGAACCAATTTGCTGCGGGGATGCCACCTGATAAACTGCTCCATGAAGGAAACAGCCCTTTTGTATTCTGATGAATATTCCGCTGCCATGGCTCCGATAAAATACGCATCGATTTTTTTAGACGAGTTATTTAAGGTTCCTCCGAGGAGGAGTTCAGCTACCAGCAGTGACCTGCTGTACTGGCCATCCTGAAAATAACTGAGCATCAAAAGGTGCCTTCCGTTACAACGCAGGTTTTCATCCGCCCCGGGAAGTATACCTTTAAGAATTGTTATCGCCTTTTTGTAATCTTCCTTTTCATACGCTGTAAAAGCATTTTTAAAAAGCGAAGGGGTTTTCTTCTTCGGTGATGTCCATCATTCATAAAGGCTTTAAAACCGGTAAAATGACGATTCAGTTTCCTTATAATA
>CAZPEK010000382.1:0-3835 GCA_964585555.1 uncultured Leptospirales bacterium
GGGCCCTTCCCAGGTTAGTGTGGATGATCACCCCTGATCCGTTTATGACACGCTGCAGCTTCTCTAAACTCTTTTCCCTGCACCGGGCCGCAATGAGCCCGATAAGATCATCGGGGCTCAGAGCCTCCCCCTTGAGAAGGGATTCTCTGAATTTTTCAGTCTCTTCCCGGACAATGTCAGTGACAATCCCCTGGCCGAGAAGGACCGGATAGACCTCGAGGGCCTCATGCTGCAGGGTCTTTTCGACCTGGGGAATCTGTCTGAGAAGGGTTTCTTTGTCTGCCATTATTTGTTATACATGTATGGTATAATTAAATGCGGAAGGGGCAGGAATCGAACCTGCCGCTGCAATAAATTACAGCCAACGGTTTTGAAGACCGCGGATACCACCAGATACCATCCTCTTCCTTTTAATTTGATTCAATTAACTACCCGCTTCGTTGTCAATTATTTAATTTTAATCTTTTATCATTAAAAATAACTCAAATTTTTAAAATTTTTGCAACCATCTGCCTGATTTGCCTGTCTTTTCGTCTGCATGCGACAGTTGCGGCATAAAGATACCCGGAGGACCGGCAATAATGTTAATAACTGCAATAATTATAGTACTTTTCCTGGCAAGCGGCATCCTTGGTCATGAGGTTATCGAAAGCCTCTAAGGAACTTCTCCTCTTTTACCGAAAAAAAAAGAGAAGTTTTCTCATTGACAGTTCGTCAAATATGTTAATTACTTAGTCAATTAACATACGTGAAGACAGAAGGAGTCATCAATGCAAAATGTTCCATCAGCTGCAGCACAGGTCATAGTCAGCATTATCCCCATTGTCGGAATCGTTATGGGATGTGGTGTTATATTCTTTTACCTTCTCTGGAACCATAAACAGAGAATGCTGATTATTGAAAAAGGAAGTTATAAGCGTATTGAATTTGATAGTGATTCATTCAGTATATTTTCAGGACTCATATTACTCTGTATCGGCCTTACGCTGATTATCTTTTTTCTTATAAAGGAAGGTTTCAGCTACAGCCTCCTGAGCGGCCTGATTCCCTTTTCTCTGGGAATAAGCCTGATTATTTATTTTATTTTGAGGTTAAAACTCCTGAAAGATAAATAATGACGAGAGAACTTAAATCTGATGAACAGATTGTAAAAAGTGTTTTAAGAGGAAACCAGGAAGATTTTAGAGAAATAGTCGACCGGTACCAGAAACAGATCTTTATAATCGGGCGCCGTTTCTTTTACAATAATGACGACGCCAGTGACTTTACCCAGGAAGTATTCATTCAGGCCTATAAAAACCTGAAAAGCTTCAGGGGCCTTTCTCCTTTCAGGTTCTGGCTTTTTAAAATCGCCTATAACCTGGGAATAAACCGGAAAAAAAGCATCCGTGTTGAGGGAGAATTGCCGGTCCTGCTCTCATCGGGCCATGAGACCCCTGAAAAGGATCATGTAAGCGAAGAGCTTCGCTACCTGGTCCAGAAGGCTGTTGATACACTTCCTGAAAAATACAGAATTTGCATAGATTTCTATTTTTTCATGAGCATGTCTCATAAAGAAATCAGCAAAGTAACCGGTTTTCCTGTAAATACAGTAAAATCTCATGTTTTAAGGGCAAAGCGAATATTAAAAAACACCTTACAGGGAACCATAGCAGAGGAATATCATGAACTGTGAAAAAACAATTACCCGATTTCTTGAACAGGAAGACTATACCAGGCTATCCGTCATGGTACGCCTTCATTCCCTCTTCTGCCCCGCCTGCCTCGCTGAAATAAAAAAAATACAACAATCTTTTCTGTTGATCTCTGAGGTTGCCGGTGATGAGATGCCGGCAAATATCACCGATCCGATTATGCGGGCAATCGAAGAATTCGAAAAACCCTTTGAGCAGGAAGTCTCCGGACTGAAATGGCTCGCTGCAGGCAGCGTCATGTTTGCAAGTATTCTCTGCACCTCATTTAATAATAATCTGAACTGGCTCAATGACTACTTTGGAAAAAACCTTGAACTTCCCATGGCCCTTGTCCTGGGATCAGCACTGAGTGTATATGCCATTATTTTTGCAGGATCCCATCTCAGCTATGTAAACAAGGACCGTATCATTAAATTCATCAATTATTTTATCAACGTACAGTAAACAGAGGGCTTCTTGTTTTCCGATTATATCTTTTCTCTACCCATAGATTGAATCCTCACGCTTCCTGAAAAAAATGTTCTGTTACTCCAGTTTACCAGCTGCATGACTTTGAAGGGAGAAACTTCCAGACAAAATTAAGATTTTTGATATTAAAAATGACATTATGTCTCAAAAATTACTTTCTAACCACAATTAATTCATTATTAATAAAGGCCCTCCGCAAAAAATGCTTGTATTATTATGAAATTAAATAAAATTGACACGGTAGGGGTTGTTTAAAAGTGACAGTGTACCGAAATAACATATATAAAATTTTGACAGGGTAATAAACAAATGGCCAAAATAAAAAAGGTCCTCATTAGTGTTTCCGATAAAACTGGAGTCGTAGAATTCGCCAAAGAACTGGCATCCTACGGTGTCCAATTTCTTTCAACAGGGGGCACTGCCAAAATCCTCAGAGAAGCAGGACTCGACATCATGGACGTTTCAGAGCATACGGGTTTCCCCGAAATGCTTGATGGCCGGGTAAAAACCCTCCACCCAAAGATTCATGGCGGCCTCTTAGGCCTCAGATCAAACCCTGAACATGTCAAAACCATGAAAGAACATGGAATCGAACCGATCGATATGATCGTTGTGAATCTCTACCCATTCAAGCAGACCATTGCCAAAGCGGACTGTACCTTTGAAGATGCTATTGAAAATATAGATATCGGCGGACCTACAATGCTCCGTTCTGCGGCTAAAAATTTTGAAAGCGTATCGGTCATCATAGACCCTGTTGATTACAAAATGGTACTTGATGACATGAAAAATACAGACGGTGAAGTCAGTAGAGATACTAACTTCAAGCTTGCTGTCAAAGTCTTTGATACAACATCAGACTATGACAGCGCAATTACCGAATACCTGAAAACAAAGCTCTCATAAACAAAAAAACAGCTTCTCAGATATTTTGTAATTATTTGGGAAACATAACAAAGCTCCTGAATTAAATCAGCAATTACAGGAATTGACCGGATTGCAACCAGGTTAATGAAAACAAACCGGCAATTACCATGTATATAGTAATTTAACTCTTTTCGGAGGTTTCAGATGGGAGAAGTTAAGCTTAAAGAGATTTATCCAGTACCAGATTCATTTAGAAAAAAGGCTTTTGTAAACAGCCGTGAGCAGTATGACACAATGTGGAAAAAGTCAGTTGAAGATCCCGATACTTTTTGGGCCGAAATAGCCGATGAATATATCGACTGGTTCGAAAAATGGGACAAAGTCATGGATTGTAACTATGGCAAGAACTCCAAAGACCTTTATGTCAAATGGTTCACAAACGCTAAAGTTAATGTATCTTACAACTGTCTCGACAGACACCTTGACAAACGTGGCGATCAAGTCGCGATCATTTGGGAAGGAAACGACCCGTCAGATGACAAACAATTCACCTACAAAGAAGTTCATGAGCAGGTATGTAAACTCGCTAACGTTCTTAAGGCCAGCGGCGTTAAGAAAGGCGATGTAGTTACTTTCTACCTTCCCATGATTCCTGAGCTTGCATTCGGTATCCTTGCTTGTACAAGAATCGGTGCTATCCACTCTGTAGTATTCGGCGGATTTTCTGCTGAAGCCCTCAGAGACCGTGTAAACGACTGTGACAGTAAAGTTATCGTATCATGCGACGGCACCTTCCGTGGAGCAAA
>CAZPEK010000383.1:0-1939 GCA_964585555.1 uncultured Leptospirales bacterium
GTTTTATCTTCTTTCATATATCACCTTCTTCAATATTTGTTTTACAGCTGGATAAAACTCCCTGTACGTCCACCATCCCGCACATCTTAGAGCCCCCTCCGGGGGTTGGGGGGCGGGCGGTAAGCCAGGGGGTGATACCTACAGGCCTGATCCAAAAAAGAACCGGTATCCTTCAAGAAATATCACGTAAAAGTTTTCCCCCTTACCCCAGGCATACGCCCCGATTACCAGGGTAAGGCTGAGCGCCATGGTGACCAGGGGGGCGGCGCTGATAACCCGTTCCCTTTCGCCCCGGTTTTTTAAAATTTTTCGGGCGATAAGGGTCGCCCCGCCCATCTCAAGGCCCATCAGCATAACAAGCCAGAGGTGAAGGGGAGAGACATACCAGTAAAGGCTCTCAATAAAGGGGTGGGCATGGGTCAGGGAGATCACTTCTTTTGTCATCCAGAGAAAGGGGACCAGCCCTGAGGACAAAATTCTCATCAACAGGGAGGCACCCCGCAGATATGCGATGGTATAGACATAGAGGGGGCCAAAGGCGATAGAAATAAAATAGGTAGTACCAAAAACCAGGGCCATGGCCGAAGCAAGACCGGGACTTTCCACATGACGGGAGCCAAAGTAACCTGCCCAGGAGATACCGGCGCATACCAGAACCGGTAGAGCAGGAAAAAGAAATCTACGGGCAAAAGTCTCATATTTCATGATGAGCCTCCCCTGCATGTGCATAATTAAGGAAGTTAAAGCGACAGCCGCCATGGGCTTTTTCTTCCTTTCGTAAATTAAAAATATTCCATGCTTCACCGGTAAGAATACATGAAAAAACACCTGCCTGTCATTAATATTTTTTCAGAAAAGGAAGATTACTCCATCACTGAACAATTGAATTAATCCTTGTAAAAAATGAAATATATGAGTACACTAAAGGCAATAAACGCAGATGAACCGGCACCAGTGAAAACTCAAATGACGATTTCAAAAAAAAGATCAATCCTTCTCATTGAAGATGAAGCCATCACCGCAGTGGTTACAGGGAAGAATATTGAAAAATTCGGTTATGATGTCAACATTGTTCATTCAGGAGAAGATGCTCTTGAGGCAGTCAAAAAGGGAGAAAAAATCGATCTCATTCTTATCGACATCGAACTCGGCGAAGGCATAGACGGGATCGAAACGGCACGCAAGATTCTGAGAAAAAAAGCCATCCCCATTGTTTTCCTCACTTCTCATACTGACAAAGAGTACTTTGATAAGATCAGAAAAATAACCCGTTACGGTTATATCCTCAAAAATTCCGCTAATCTGGTATTACAGTCATCTATTGAGATGGCCTTTGCCCTCTTTGATGAGCATGAAAAAACAATCGAAAGCGAAACACGGTATAAAAATTTCATCAATTACAGCACCGAAGGGATCTACCGGATTGAGATCATTCCGCCGGTTTCTATTGATCTTCCCGAGGAAGAAATTATCGGTTATGTCGATAAACATGCCGTTATCAGCGAAGTCAACAATGCCCTTGCGGAAATGTACGGCCTCGAACCGAATGATATGATCGGCAAAAAAGCAGTTCACTTTGCCCCTGATTACGGTGAACGGGCCATACAGATTATAAATAGTAAAAACTACCGAATTGAGAACAAGGAAACCACCGATATAGACCGAAGGGGAAACAAGCTCTACCTGGAAGAAAGTTTCCATGGAGAGATCGAAAATCGACACCTTCTCAGGATCTGGGGCGTACAGCGGAATGTTTCAAAACGCCGGCAGGCCCTTCAGAAACTAAAAAGAAATGAAGCAGATTACAAATCAACAATTGACAATCTTCTGGTTGGCGTTGTAGTGCACGACAGTAAATCAAAAATACTCTTAAGCAACCGGGAGGCGAGGCGCATTCTCGGTATTACCGAAGAGCAGATGAGCGGTAAAACAACCATTG
>CAZPEK010000383.1:1967-3834 GCA_964585555.1 uncultured Leptospirales bacterium
CGCCTCCCGTGTTATTAACACGGAGAGACCCCTCAGCAATTACGTCATCGGCGTCAGCCATCCCCACCGGGACTATACCACCTGGGCCAATGTCAATGCCACACCGATGTTTTCAGAGACAGGAAAACTCGAAAAAGTAATAATCAACTTTATAGATATAACTGAGCTGAAAGAAATGAATGAAGCCCTGGAAAAACGGATCACCTCTCTGACCGGTCCCCTGGGGGAGAGCAGCGATATCAGCTTTAATGACCTCTTCAGCCTTGAAGAAATCCAGCATCTTCAGGATGATTTTACCAGTTCGCATGGTATCGCCTCGATTATTACCACAACAGATGGAACACCCATTACTAAACCAAGTAACTTCTGCCGCCTCTGCAGCGAGATCATCCGTTCGACTGAAAAGGGCCTTGCCAACTGTTTTAAATCTGATGCGGTACTGGGAAAAATCAACCCCGGCGGCCCGGTCATTGAACAGTGCATGAATAGTAGCCTCTGGTATGCCGGGGCCGCCATAACCGTCGGAGGGCACCATATTGCCAACTGGCTTATCGGCCAGGTGCGCGACGAAACACAGACCGAAGAAATAATACGCGCCTATACCCGGGAAATTGGCGCCAATGAAGATGCGGCGGCCACCGCCTTCCGGGAAGTCCCCGTCATGTCAAAAGAGCACTTTGCCCGCATTGCCCAGGCCCTTTTCACCCTAGCCAACCAGTTATCGTCGGCGGCCTACCAGAACATCCGCCAGGCCCGGCACATCAGCCGCGCCAGGCAGCTCCAGTCTGACCTGAAAGAAGCGCAAAACTATATTGAAAATATCATCAACTCAATGCCGTCGATACTCATTGGTGTCGACAAAAAGGGGAACGTGACTCAATGGAATAAAAAGGCCCAAGAATCTACGGGAATAAGCGCAGAAGATGCAAAGGGAAAACATCTCAGCGCGGTCTACCCTGAAATGTCCCTGGAGATGGATAAAATTTCCGAAAGCATTAAAAGCCTTGAGGTAATTAGCGAAATAAAAAGATCCCGGCAGACAGAAGAGGGTCTTTTTTATGAAAACATCACGGTCTACCCCCTGATAAGTAACGGTATACGGGGAGCGGTAATAAGGATCGATGACATAACCAGACAGTACCAGCTGGAAGAACAGCTCAACCAGAGCAGGAAGATGGATGCCATCGGTCAGCTCGCCGGGGGAATTGCCCATGACTTTAACAACATGCTCGGGGGCATTATGAGTGCCGCCCAGTTGATAGAGACCAGTAAAAAACTCGATACCCGGGACCAGAAATATATAGAAATGATTATACAGACCTCCCGGCGCGCCGCTGAACTGACAGCGAAACTCCTTACCTTTGCCCGAAAGGGAAAAATAAACTCAACGCCTGTAGATGTTCATGATATTTTAAAAGACACCCTGGTCCTCCTGGAGAGGAGTATTGATAAAACAATCAGTATCAACATCAACAAAGAGGCAGAAAAATATATTATACTCGGTGATGATGCCCAGCTGCAGAATGCCCTGCTGAATATCTGCATCAATGCGGGCCACGCCATGCCGCGGGGTGGAGAAATCTCTATCACAACGGGCAATCTCTTCCTTAGTGATGAATATTGCGAAACCAGTTCCTTTGACCTGACTCCCGGGGAATACCTGAAAGTCAGCATCCACGACACCGGGACCGGCATAGCTGCGGAAAACCTCACAAAAATATTCGAACCTTTTTTCACCACCAGGGAGCAGGGAAAAGGGACCGGCCTTGGCCTTGCGGCGGCATATGGCACCATTCAGAATCACCATGGGGCGAGCTTCGGCACCAGTGAAACAGACGCAGGAACAATCTGTACTATTCGTCTGCCC
>CAZPEK010000384.1:0-3829 GCA_964585555.1 uncultured Leptospirales bacterium
GGCTGACCATGTTGAACCATTTTTTTATTGTGGGGGTCAGCTTTATTTTTCCCTTTGCTGACAAGCTTTCCAGGTCTATTACTAAAAAGAAGCTTGATGTTGATAATGAAAATCTCATAAGAATACAAAAGGTAATCGGGCGTATCAAAACAACGAAGGTAAAAAACGGCACAAGGATTTCCTTCTCCTTGACCGAACAGGAAACCAGTCAGCTTATGATCGCCATGAAGGCGGGATTGCAAAAGGCAATTGTCGCAAGGAAAATTAAAAAAGAACAAAGTAGTGATGTTTTTGAAATTCTGAAGAAAAATAACCTTGAGGCCCTGAAAAGTCATCTTGCTTCCGGTAAAACAGCGGTGACTCGAAATAAACAGGGTGAAACCCTCCTGTATGCTGCAGCCTCTACTGGAAACCTGGAGGCGGTTAAGCTTATCATTGCCGGGGGGGGGAGTGTGAACGATGTTAATGAAGATGATAAGAAGACTCCTCTCCATGGTGCGGTCATGGCTGAGTCTCTGAAGGTTGCCGCTTTTCTTATCGAAAAGGGGGCTGATGTAAATAAAAAAGATACCTTTGGTCATTATCCTCTTCACGTGGCAATAAAGAAGTCACATGTCGATCTGGTGAAGCTGCTGATTGCCGGGGGGGCGCACGTAAATGTGAAGGCCCTTGACGGCGAAACGCCCCTTCACACCGCGGCAGGGAAAGGAAGTGTTGATATAATAACAATTCTTCTGAAGGAAGGGGCTGACAAGCAGGCGAAGGATTTCTACGGAGATTTACCGGTAAACCGCGCCCTCAAGGGAGGCCATGAAGAAGCTGCCGCCCTGTTGAAGTAGAGGGGGCCTAATAAAAAACAGCATAGTAGATTACGTAGATCCAGCTGAAGATACCGTGTATAATGGCCCAGAAAATTGAGTGGTTGGCGCTGTAGCTGATCGCAATGGCGAGGGCTGTACCGAAGGTTATTCCTGATGTAACTATCTGATTGTTCATGTGTACGCTCCTTTTACTGGATGTGAAGGCTTAATTACTATAATGCAGATATTTCCTGAAATACAGAAAAATTTATTAATCCTCTTGAAATTCAGGGGTACTCTTTTACTTTTGCTTATTATTTATTAGTATGACTGCAGGCCTGTCAGTTACATGAACCGAGGAAGAAGATGACATTATTTATGAGTAATGAGAAAAAATACTATCGTAAGCTTGCCGCCCTGAATAACGGGACAGTAGCGGTAACCTATAAAACCCGTAAAGGAAAGGATGCCCCTGAAAAAGAAGCCGCCTTTCTGGTAACTACTCCCCGGGGATTTGCTGTCAAGATGAATGAACTAAAGATGGTGAGTATTTCATTTAAAAAAAATTTTGAGACAGGAAGTGAGACTTATTTTAACTACCGCCCTGTTGATGAAAAGTTTACCCATACTGAAGACTTCATCGAACTGGAGACCGGGGTCCGGATAGCCCTTCGTAAAGTGCCCTTCTACGACAGCTACCTCTGGGAAGAATAAAAAAACCGCGGTTGACTAACCGCGGTTTTTTTATGTTTAAATAATTTTTCTGCTAATACCCGAGGGCTGAATCGGGTATTAATATTTTCTGAAGATCAAAGGGATCGGGAACCAGCTGCTCTCTCTTGAAGCTCAGCTTTTTCTTCCCCCTCCCATTTAAATATTTTCTCAGTTCCAGGTTAATGTCCTGGGGTACCGCTACTCCTGCGGCAGTAAGTGCCTGCCTCAGGAGGCCTTCAGCCTTTGAAGAGAAGGCAATAGCGTCACCCATGACTCTTGTTGATTCAGTGGGATTATGAAAACCCATTGAATTTTCCGCACTGATAAAGACTACCCGGAGAAAGGCCCGCATGTAGAGATCCTTTGCTTTCCTGTAAAGAGCTGCATTGATGGTTTTCCCCGCCTGCCGGGCCTGGTGTGTTTGTTCAAAGAGCTTTGCCGTTGTTGCCGTCTGGTAGCCTGCTCTGATCACCAGGGAGGCAGTACGGTCCTGGATGGCGATGACCTGGTTTTTAAGCCATGTGGCCGATTCGGTGTGACACTGGGCGCAGGCTTTCAGGTCAGTCTTGAGGGGACTGGTTACATCGTGGTCTGATATCTTATGAGCGCCGACCCGTTTGTAAGGCATGTGGCAGTCAGGACAGGCGAGTCCCGCGTTTGCATGAACACTGTTTCTGGTAAAGAGCTCAAACTCCGGGTGACGGATATAGGGCATTCTGAAGCCGGTAACCTTCTGCTTCCACTCAAGGCGTTTATAGTCTGATCGCAAATCAGCTGTAATTTTTTCAATAGAGACATCTCCCCATGTGCTGCCGGTCCATGGCGGGATAACATCACCGGCTACTTTTCCCTTCTGGTCTCTCGGTACATAATAGGTCATGTGACACTGGGCGCAGGCAAGTATGCGCCGTTCCTGGCGGGTCATTTCTTTTTTGCCGATCATGGCCAGACCCTTTTCGATATGGGCTTTGTTCGTGGTCAGGCCCATGGTATCATTCTGGTGACAGTCGATACAGGCGGGCCCCATTTCCCGTAACTTTTTCGGAAACATGTCAAGGGCGTCATTGAATTTTGCCTTCAGGTATTTCATCCCGTGCTTTTCAGTGTAGCTCTTATGAAAGGGGGTCTTGCAGGCGAGGCAGACGCCTCCGGGTGAGGTACGTGAAGGGTCAACTTCAATCTGGTCGATTATCGCGAAGTGGTGGCCCCGGGGTTCATTGTATTCGATGCCAAAGCCCCATCCATTGTAGAGGAGGGCGGCAAAGGGAAACTCGCTGAGGCGGTCATAGATAATTCGATCGGTGTCCCAGCCCCTTCGATATTTGCTTTTATCTGCGGGTTTGGTCTCTTTCGTTTTAAGCCATGCTTCATCTTCAAGGGGATAAACGTTACCCCCTTCTTCAGGATCGAATTCATTGTCAGCAATACCGCCGACTTTAACCGGTTCAACGCTTGAGGGACTGCAGGCGAACCATATTACTGAAAGTAGAAGTAGAGAGATGAAGATGAAAATACCTTTTTTTTGCATACTATCCTCCCACGGACAAATTACTTGTGTGCTACCGGAATTATCCGGTGGTTGACGCGCCTGTGACATTCCCAGCAGTTGCGTTCATTGTCTATCAGGCTGACCATTTCGCCATGGCAGCGGATACAGTTCTTTCTGACGGTATTTTTTCCATGACCGGTAATTTCAATTGGTTCGGAAAATATCGCCAGGTGAAAATATAAAAAATCTTTCATGCCGTCGATACCTTTCCAGAGCATGTGATTGGCGAAATTGTTATTTGGAAGATGGCACTCAACGCAGGTAATATTTCGGTGAAGACCGGAGAGAAACCAGTGATTATGTTTTTCTTCCATAACATGGCAGCTTCCGCAGTAATCAGGGGTTGAGGTGCTGTAATAAATACCCGATGGGCCGAAGACTACCAGGAGAAAAACAATAGATAGTAAACCGACACCGACGAGAATCTTTTTGTGTTTCGATTCCATCTTCCTCTCCATGTTCCTGGGGGGATATGTCTATACTGGATGATATAGTTTTAGCACGAAAGTGTTTAAAGTCAAGGTATAAACAGGACTGGTTGAAAAAAAAACGAAAGGTTAGGCGAAGAAAAATTTTTTTTGTAAAAAGGAAGTAATCTCTCCGTAAGGGGTAAAGGCAAGGGGTACGCCGACAAAGTGCCCAGGGAGAATCGTAATGTAACAAAATTATCAGGCTGCTTTTATCCCTGTCTCCACTTTCACCTGCAGGCCCCAAGGCGATGATTCAGTTCATCGCTTTTGGGACATCGTCGCCTTTAGAATCTCGG
>CAZPEK010000385.1:0-2056 GCA_964585555.1 uncultured Leptospirales bacterium
ACCCAGTCCCGAACTTGACGACCTGCCGTTCTGATAAGTATTCATACGACACAACCTCTTTGTTATATTTTGCAGCAAGAGCATCTTTTATTTTATCAAGGGTAGCTGCATCAAGCTTAGCAGTAGAAATTACCTCTACCCTCATTGTATTGTTTTCTTCATCAATTAAGTCATTAAAAGCCTGAAAAATTCCAGGAATCGCAGACTGCCGTCCGTTATCTAAAAGTACATTCAGGAAATTGACAGTATCATCGGAAAGCTTTCCGGAAAAAACATTCTCGATGAATCCTTTTTTCGATTCCATTGAAAAACCCGGAGACGTTAAATAATTATTAAAGTCTCTATCTTCTATCAAAACATCCGAAACAAACCCCAGTTCCTCTCCGAGCTGAGACAGGGACTTTTTTTCCTGTCCTATTTCGAACAGGGAGGTTGCGTATACACGAGCTATATCATTACCAGCCACTTTGAATACCCTTTTTTTTAAAAGAATTATCAGGACAGTTCAGGATTACTGAACTGTCCCAATTTTATTTAATGCCTCAGCAACGAGTGCATTTTGATCTTCAGGTTTGAGAGCTTTGTCTATTATCTTAGAAGCGATTTCAGTCGAGATCGTCACAACTTCAGTCTTCAATTCGGCAAGAGCAGAATCCTTCGCCATGGCGATTTCCTTCTTAACTCTTTCAGCCAGATCTTTAGCTTCAGACTGTGCTTTCTCAATGATGTCATTTTTGACTTTTTCTGCTTCTACAGTTCCCTGAGCGATAATCTTTGCAGATTCATCTTTAGCATTGGCCATAAGCTCTTTGTGCTCAGCCAACACCTTTTCTGCTTCCTGCCGCGACTTATCAGCCTGGTCGATATCGCCGCGGATCTTTTCAGCTCTTGCATCAAGAGCCTCGACGATAGGCTTCCAAGCTGTTTTCCAGAGAAGCAGAAGGAGTACCACAAAGGTAATCACCGTCCACAGCAACAATCCCGGATCAACTTTTAGCAAGCCTTCTTTTATAACATCCATGATTTTATCCTGTTAGCTACTTTTACCTTACTGATGTGCTTCAGTAGTAGTATCTGCGTTTGTCTTTACAGGTGCTTTTGAGATAACAGGCTCTTTAGTTGCAAGCATGAAGGTTACAACAAGAGCGAAGAACGTAAAACCCTCAATAAGAGCTGCAGCAATAATCATAGCTGTTCTCAGGTCACCACTCATTTCAGGCTGACGAGCCATACCTTCAAGTGCGCCAGAAGCAAGACGGCCTATACCGAGTGCTGCACCGAATACAACAATACCAGCTCCTAAACCAGCTCCGAGATAAGAAAAACCTAGATATTCCATGCGAATCCTCCTAAAAAGATTACTTAAAGTAATTGTTAAGTTACTTAATTGTATTTGTTTTTAACGTACAGTAAAGTACATTTTTAAGCATATTTTAGCATAACACCATTAGTGAGCGTGCATGGCCTCCCCGATAAACATTGCCGAAAGGGCTGTAAAAATATAAGCCTGAATAAATGCAACCAGCAATTCGAGAAGAAAAATCATCAGCGAACCAACAACACCGCCGATCCCAACCCAGGCGCTCTGAAACATGATCGCCAGGTAAAGAAAAATAATTATAACAACGTGCCCCGCCGTCATGTTCGCAAAAAGTCGAACAGTAAGAGCGAAGGGCTTAATTGCCAGACCGAGCAGTTCAATGGCCCAGATCAAAGGAAAGAGGGGAGCCGGAATTCCTCCGGGAACAATCCCCTTGATTATAAAAAGAGGACCCTGGTTAACAGTCCCCACAATAAGAATACCAAGAAGAGTCAATATAGCAAGTCCACCGGTAACGGCAAGATTGCCTGTTGCAGTTGCAGACCCCGGAACCATTCCGGCATAGTTTGCAAAAAGAATAAAGAAAAACACCGTACAAAAATATGGCATTGCTTTCTTCGCACTTGCTCCGTGAAAATTAGGCTCAACAACTTCATCATGCACAAAGCCGATCATTGCTTCCCACATGTTCACCCACCTGGACCTTGATCCCATTGCGTCACGTTTTATCTTTCG
>CAZPEK010000385.1:2135-3825 GCA_964585555.1 uncultured Leptospirales bacterium
AACGAGACAAAGTATCATGGAAACCCAGAGCATGATAACCCATTTGGTAATTCTCATATCAAAGACACCAAAGAGTTTTTCATTTAAAATTGTTGAATTAATTTGTCCGATGAATCCGGAGTGAAGAACGTGGTCAGTAAGGTGATGAAGTACTATCTCATACATTGACTCTTCTTCACCATTCCCGCCACCAGAAGTAACATAAGAGTTTACGAAGTGTACCAAACGAATCATAGCAGCTTTTACCTCTCAGCAGCTTCAGTAACCCAAAAAACTTTATCTGCTGTAGAATTTTATCATCAAATAGAACAAGTAAGACAAAAATTCATTTTTTGTATATCTTATCTTTAACAACGATTCAAACGCATGGTATTTATTTGTAAATACTTTTTTTTAATTTTTCTGAATTAATTTCCGTAATCCCCTATTGCCCTGATAGAAGATTCCCCTATTCACTTTTTACAGCATAAGAATAACAGTGGTATTTTATTTTATTAAAACTACTTCCATTTAACCTTTTTTTTATCACTATCATCGTCGTTATCTTCCTTTTCCGTATCTTCCTGCAGCTCTTTCATCAAATGGTAAAAGCCGATTACCATTCCGAGAGCGGTCCCGATGATGAGAAACAATGGAGACTTTGCATATCTTTTATCAAGGTAATGGCCCAGGTAGACAAAGAGAAAAATCGTAATGCCAAGCTGAAGCCCCACGGTAATATGCATCATTATACCCTGGGCAGAATTTTTTTTCTTCATGCACTCCTCCATTCGTACCACTATATGATTCAATAATGCTTCACATTGTCAATATATTAAGCTTACGTTAAGGTAAAAATGATACTTTGACGATAATAACTCCAGTACCAGGAAACTATGCTTCAGGCCGGCATGTGCCGTGAATGGCCTGCAGCAGCACTATACTGTTTCACATATACAAATTGACTGAAGATCGAAAAGGAATACCTATGCGAATATCTATCAAGCTAACTGAAAAAGAAAATGAATATATTGCAAACTGCCCGGAACTAGACATTAACTGTTATGGAAATAACAGGAAGCAAGCAGTGAGAAGAATACAACAGGTTATTGAATTTTACGTGCAGTCCGCAAAGGAACTCGGTCTTGATGTTGAACAGTTTAATGAAGTGGCAGTAGATGGAGAATCGCTGCAGCCCTTCAGGCAGCAGACTCTTCAGGCGATGACAGAAAGCATCAACTGACCCCTTCCCCCTTCATGTGCACATCAAGCTGGGGAAATGGAATAATGATACCAGATTCATGAAAACCGGAATAAATCAAGTAGTTAATTTCACTGATAATTTCAAAGCGACTCTGGATATCTGATATCCATATTTCAAGTGCCATATTAATCGACGAATTGTCGAACTTTTCAAGAAGCACAACTGGTGCAGGCTCCTCAATAACCTTCTCATGATCACGGGCAATTGCAAGAAGAACATCCTTTGCCCGTTGAGGATTTGATTGATAAGAGATACCAATCGGCACCTTTATCATAACCCTGTCGTCATTAAGACTCCAGTTAATTACGTTTTCGGAAATAAACTTTGAGTTAGGAACAACCATGAGAATATTTTCTCTCGTCTTGATAATAGTGCTCCGCGCCTGAATATGATCAATCGTGCCGCAGATATCATTCACCTCAACATAATCCCCGACTTTAATCGGCC
>CAZPEK010000386.1:0-3808 GCA_964585555.1 uncultured Leptospirales bacterium
AACAAAAACAAATATAATTAAGACAGTTCCCATGGATACCTTTATGAAGCTCGGGGCTTCCCAAAATTTACATTACCAACTAATATATACATAAAAATGCCAGTAAGACTATTCTTTTTCAGTAATTTTTCCTCAAACTTCTCAGGAGAGTGAGCCTTACACCTTATTTTCGACATAAATAGAACTAAAATGAAACAAGGGTTCTTGAAAAACCTGTAATATATAAAAAAACTGCAAGAGCCGCCAATACTTGATTCAGTATTTCATAGCTCTAAAGTAAAACCTTTTTTTCCCAAAAGCAGCATATTTTAAGTTGACAAATAACGAGATATCTATATTGTTTGATATAGTATTTGCCAATGTCTTTGCATCTCTTTTCGTTGTTTTGTCTGTCTTATGGCAGATGAGACCACTGGTCACGGCCAATGGGCTTTCCCGGTCTATGCCGTGGCCAATTTATTTTAAAAAAATGCAGTAATAATATATTAAGAACTGAGCCGGGCCGCCGATGGCGGCCCTTCGTATTTAAGAGGTGATTCACCGGCAGGGCTTATTTTTCAGGATAATTACTGAAAAAATTATAGACAGAAGGTTTGAAAATAAACATTTTATATATGTATTGGTCTGCGGTCTGCGGGGCCATACATATCTAAAGGAATTTAAGGGGGTTCACATGGCAATAACAAAGGATATGACCTTTGGTGAACTTATTCAGAAGTATCCCGAAGCCGGTCCAATTCTCGGTTCATACGGGCTGCACTGTATCGGCTGCCATATCAGCACCATTGAAACCATTGAGCAGGGCGTTCGGGCTCATGGAATGGATGAGGCAATGCTTGAAAAAATCATCGGCGAATTGAATGAGAAAGCGGTGAGTTAAAATAACTTTTGAGCTGCAGTTCCATAAAGAGGAAGGGCGTGTATATGATGCCCTTTTTTTTATTAATATGGTTCTGTCACGTGGAGAGTACTACAGTTGAAAGGCGGGTAACATAATACCGGTTCCCTTCTATCGGTTTCTCTTCTCCGGCGGGATAGATGTCCCCGGGGCTTTCAAGGGCTGTATCAACTTTCAGCTTCCACGGTCTTCCCGATGGTGACGGGGGAAGTTTATAGCTTTGACTCACGGTGGATGCATTAAATATCATGTAGAGATCATTGGGCTCGGGATTGTTTTCCTCTGCCGCGTATGATCCCGCAAGACAGCAGGCGATACTTCTGCTTCGGGGAGTCCAGTCGGGAGAAAATGCCTCTACACCATGCCAGGTTATATCGGGGGTCGGATGCCCTTCATCGCTGCCCCCTGCAAGAAAGCTCCGTCGCCGCAGTACTGCGTGATCCCGGCGAAAGCTGATAATTTCCCGGGTAAACCTGAAGATTTCTTTGTTCTTTTGTAAAAGCTCCCAGTTTATCCATGAAAGCTCATTGTCCTGGCAGTAGGTGTTGTTGTTGCCCTGCTGGGTCCTCATGAATTCATCTCCCGCTAAAAGCATGGGGATGCCCTGGGAGGCAAAGAGGGTAGTAAGAAAATTCTTTACCTGCCGCTTTCGTGTTTTTTCCATGTAGACTGTTTCGGCAGGACCTTCGATGCCCATGTTTCTGCTGAGGTTATGGTTTTCTCCATCCTGATTGTCTTCACCATTGGCGAGATTATGCTTTTTATTGTAGCTGACCAGGTCGTTGAGAGTGAAGCCGTCATGACAGGTGATAAAGTTGATACTCCGGGTGGGAGCCTTTCCCGACCGGTTATAGAGGTCAGCACTGCCGCATATCCGGGTAGCAAAGACTCCCGTGCAGTTTGCCTCTCCCTTCCAGAAGCGTCGGATATCGTCTCTAAAACGGCCGTTCCACTCCTGCCAGCGCCCTGGAAAGTTTCCCACCTGGTAGGCCCCGGCGGCATCCCAGGCTTCGGCGATGATTTTTGCGTCACGAAGGATCGGGTCTTCTTCTATTCGTTCAATAAGGGGGGGGTCGCTCAGAATGGTTCCGTCCTGGTCACGCCCCAGGATGCTTGCCAGGTCAAAACGGAACCCGTCGATCTTCATTTCTATAACCCAGTATCGGAGACAGTCGAGTATAAAGTCACGTACCAGGGGGTGGTTGCAGTTGAGGGTATTTCCGCATCCTGAGTAGTTTCGATAGCGGCTTTTATCATCTTCTAAAATATAATAAATGCTGTTGTCGATGCCGCGAAATGAAATGGTGGGACCCCGGTGGTCACCCTCGGCGGTATGGTTAAAGACCACATCAAGTATGACCTCGATGCCCGCCTTATGGAACTCTTTCACCATTTCCTTGAACTCAAGTATCTGGAGACCCATCGCCTCTGTTGAGGAATAGGAGCCCTTGGGAGCAAAGAAGGAGAGGGTGCTGTAACCCCAGTAATTTTTAAGCTTCTCGCCAGTTAGGGGATTTGTGTTAATGTTTTCGTATTCATCGAATTCCTGAATGGGAAGAAGCTCAACAGCATTGACTCCCAGATCTTTAAGGTAGGGGATTTTTTCTGTCAGTCCTTTGTAGGTGCCGGGAAAATCAGTACATGAGGATTCATGATGCGTGAAGCCCCTGACGTGAAGTTCATAGATAATAGTATCTTCCGGTGGTACCTTGATGATTCGGTCTTCAAGAAGCTCTCCCGGTGAGATGACAATTGCCCGGGGCACATCGTATATCGTGTTGACGCTGAAGAGTTCTTCAGAGAAATCGTCACTGTCGGGGGGCCGGTCCTGGGCCTTTTTCAGATCCCAGCGGAAATTATCCGTTATGGCCCGTGCATAGGGATCAAGAAGAAGGCGGTTCGGATTAAAACGGTGCCCTTCCTCAAGATTGTCGGGGCCCTGTATCAGGTATCCGTACTGCTGTCCTTCTTTTAAATCTGCAATCCAGATATGCCAGATATCTCCCGTACGGTGCATGTCGGGATCAAGGGGTATGGAAATATGCTCAGAAAGGTGGCTTTTTTCTTTGAAAAGAACCAGGGTTACTGAATCAGCATTTCGGCTGAAAATAGAAAACTGCACGCCGCCTCGGATCACGTTGGCTCCAAGGGGGAGGGGACTCCCCGGCAGGGCATTGATGTGTTGGGGAAAGTTTGTCATTTTTACCTGTAGGTATACCTCGGGTAACCGAAGAGCTTATAGAGCCAGTTGTTATTTTCCGGTACTCTCAGTAAAGTAGTGTCTTTCGGTTTCCCTTTGCTTCCCTTACCATTTTCTTCTATGAAAGCACGCACCAGAAGAATGATGCTCGGTTTTTCCGGGTCATTGCTGCGAACATAAATGCGTTTCATCATTTCGCCTTTCCGAAGCCCTGTTTTTAATGTTATCTCAATTTCTCCACTGCCGCCGGCAGGGATGACACGATCTGAAAGGAGCGTGCCGGTGCAGCCTCAGCCCGCACGAACTTTGAGAATTTTAAGGGACCCCTGTCCCCTGTTGGTAAAATTAAAAACCGTTGTAAGGGATTCCATCGGAGAGGCGAATCCGAAGTCATGATTTATCCGGTCAAAGTGAATTTTTGGTTTGCCGTCACAGGCAGAAAGGATCATCAAACTTAATATTGCAACGAACCATTTCATTGTAAACTCCATGATAAATTTTTAGATACATGAAGGCGTCAGACTAATAAAATACCCTTCAGGAATCAACCCAGATTTTATATAGAGTACTGTGTACCCTGCGCACGGGGGATGTCAATAACAAGAATATATCTATAATGCCCTGTGAAAATCAATATTTATGCCATAATATCAATTACTTAAGCAAATTTAATCCTTGCCTATAACTCTTTTTGATGGTAGGATGTCCTC
>CAZPEK010000387.1:0-3477 GCA_964585555.1 uncultured Leptospirales bacterium
AAATCAACGGGCCCATCTCAGTACCCTCATCGAAGCCATTGCCAACTTTTATTTTTTCCATCCGCTCTTTCAGGGCAGCGGTAAATTTTTCAGAAATACTTTGTTCTACCATAACCCGGGCCCCCGCCGAGCAGATCTGGCCGGCATGAAAAAAGACACCGTTCAGCACCGCATCAACTGCCGCATCAAAATCAGCATCAGCGAAAATTATATGAGGGTTCTTTCCCCCAAGCTCAAGGGCAATCTTTTTCACATTGCCGCTTGCGGCGCGCATAATGGTTTTTCCCGTTTCAATGCCCCCGGTAAAAGAGACCAGGTCAACATCGAGACTCTCGGCAAGCTCTGCTCCCACAGAAATGCCGGGACCAAGAACCAGGTTCACCACGCCAGCGGGAAAACCCGCCTCTTCTGCCAGTTCAGTAATCTTTATGGCCGTCAGCGGAGTAATCTCACTTGGCTTCATCACAATGGTACATCCTGCCGCAAGGGCGGGAGCCATTTTCCATGAAGCCTGAAGCAGGGGATAATTCCAGGGAGATATCTGCCCGCAGACCCCTACCGGTTCACGGACCACCAGGCTTGAAGAATCGGGAACAGGCGAGGCTATAACTTCCCCCCCATCCTTATCCGCCAGGCCGGCGTAATACCGAAAGATTCCGGCAATATCATCCATGTCCCAGAGGGATTCTTCAAGAGTCTTTCCCGTATCGAGACTTTCAAGGCGCGCCAGTTCAGCATGATCCCGGGCCACCAGATCAGCCAGTTTCATTAACAGGCTGCCCCGCTCAGAGCCGGAAGTTTCCCGCCAGGGGCCGTGATCAAAGGCTTTGCGGGCCGCGGCAATTGCCGCCTTCGTGTCATCCCGGTTTCCCTCTGAGACCCGGGCAATCACTTCACGGTTAAAGGGATTGATTATGCTTCTTGTTTCTCCAGAGGCAGCTGTTACCCACTGGCCGTCGATATACATTTTTTTTGTATCCATGTCTCCCCACTCCCTGCCGGATTATTTTTTTTGTGCAGCACTGCGGGTGCTTTTCTTTGCAGCTGCCTTTTTCTTTTTCGCTACGGCTTTATGCTGATAAAAAGGTGCCCTCGAGGGCTCAAGGGGCGTATTCCCTAAAATAATATCCGCCGCCTTTTCTCCCATCATCATAACCGGAGCGTAAATATTTCCATTGGTAACCGCCGGCATGGCAGAAGCGTCAACCACCCGAAGATTTTCCACACCATGAACTTTAAAATCTGCATCTACAACTGACATGGCGTCATAGCCCATTTTACAGGTACAGCTCGGATGGTAGGCGCTCTCACCCTCACGGGCCACAAAGTCGAGAATCTCTTCATCGCTCTGGGCCTCTATGCCGGGAGCAAGCTCTTTGCCCCGCAGGTGATCAAAGGCGGGCTGGCTGATAATATTACGTGAAGCGTGAATCGCCTCGACCCATTCCTTTCGCTCCTGTTCGGTTGAAAGATAATTAAAAAGAATCGACGGATGCTGCCGGGGATTCTTTGACTTAATTTTTACATGGCCGCGGACATCACTGTTCATGGGTCCCACGTGAAGCTGAAAGCCGTGGCCTTCCCTGGGTGCCGAACCGTCATAGCGGATCGCCAGGGGAAGAAAATGAAACTGAATGTTCGGGTATTTTACTTTATCATTGCTCCGGATAAAACCGCCGGCCTCAAAATGGTTCTGTGCCCCGACACCCTTCCGCAGAAAAAGCCACTCTGCCCCGATCTTCGGCTGATTGTAAAACTTCAGGGATTCAAAAAGGGAGACCGGTTCTTTACAGGCATACTGAACGTACAGCTCCAGGTGATCCTGAAGATTTTCACCCACACCGGGAAGATGATGAACCATGTCAACACCCAGGGGCTTCAGCTCGTCTTGATTACCAATACCGGAAAGCTGGAGAAGCTGGGGAGAGTTGATGGCCCCGCCGCAGCAGATAATTTCTTTGCCGTAGGCTTTACGTGTTCTCAATCCCTTTCGGTACTCAATACCGACAGCCTTCTTTTCTTCAAAGAGAATTCTTGTTGCAAGGGACTTAAGACTGATCGTCAGGTTCTTTCGATTTTTTACCGGATACACATAGGCCCGCGCGGCATTGAAGCGCCGTCCCCGGTAAATGGTAGCATCAAACGTGCCGAATCCTTCCTGCCGATAGCCGTTCACGTCATCAGTCAGCTCATGCCCCGCTTCCTGTACCGCTTTAAAGAATGCTTTAAAAAGGGGAGCGTCACATTCAGGGGTTGAAAGATACATGGGGCCCCCGGTTCCCTGGTAGGCGCTGGCTCCCGCCATCCGTGACTCATATCGTTTAAAATAAGGCAGGCAATGGGCATAGTCCCATTTTTCGAGGCCTTTGATTGCGGCCCACTTTTCATAATCCATGGCGTTTCCCCGGATATGAATCATGCCGTTAATACAGCTCGAACCGCCCAGCACCTTGCCCCGGGGCTGGTAGATACGACGGTTATGCATATGGGGTTCAGGGTCTGAATCATACCACCAGTTATACATGCGGCTCTGGAGGGGATAGGTCAACGCGGCGGGCATATGCAGCCTGAAATCAAGGCGGTGATCTTTACGTCCCGCTTCGATAACCAGCACCCTGTTCTTCGGATCAGCACTCAGACGGTTGGCCAGAACAGATCCCGCGGATCCGCCTCCGACAAGAATATAATCATACTGTTTGTTCTTCATAGAAAATCTCCATCATTAAATATTATTCCATACGCAAAGTATCCAAAAATACGTTTACTTCCTTCACCTTACTCTTCGTTCTTTTTTTCTATGCACTGGCGCAGCAGTTTATAATGAAAAGAAATCAGTGTTGCGGTCTTTACCGGTTCACCGGCTGCTATTTCCCTGGCAGTGGCCTTCCAGTTTGCCACAACCATGGACCGAAACTGTTCATCCTCATAGAGAGCGTAATCATGGGAACTGAAACCCGCCTGCATGGCCCGCATCATCCATTCATATACCGGGTTACCGGTCATCGAAGCGAGTAGAATATTCAGATCACGGTCAATGGCGCTGACCTGTTCCTGTTCCGGTATATCGACCCGGGCAGCTTCTTCGAGCTGAAAAGCGAGATCAACCAGACGGGCCTTATCATTCCGGGAGCCCCGGGCGATTGCCAATACGGCAATTGCCTGATCCATGGATTCACGAAATTCAATAGTCTGCTCAGGGCTGATATTCTTCTGTTTCAGAAAAAGTGCCAGGGATGCGCTGACATGAGCGACATCGGCCTGCTTGACAAAGGCGCCGCCCCGGGCGCCCTTTTTCACCTCGATGAGATCCTTCTGCTGAAGAACCTGCAAAGCCTCGCGAACCACGCCGCGCCCCGTGCCGAATTGAAGCTGCAATTCACGTTCACTGGGCAGCCGGTCACCGGGAACAATGCGTCCCTGGAGAATTGCCGCTTCGATCTGGAGAATAATATTCTCACTCGCCCTTCCGACCCTGGC
>CAZPEK010000387.1:3595-3804 GCA_964585555.1 uncultured Leptospirales bacterium
AAAAGATTTTATCGACAAAAAATAAACGTTCACTGATTTTTGTGCATATTTAATTATAAATACTCATGTAATGGTACTACCATTAAAAAATAAAAGTGAAAGATGTCAACAGGTTCTTCCAAAAAAGGGGCTTTGATTGATTTTTGGGCAAGGAAGTTTAAGGGAAGCAGGAAAGGGCCATATATTTAAAGGCGACGAAACGCATCGTC
>CAZPEK010000388.1:0-3799 GCA_964585555.1 uncultured Leptospirales bacterium
GTTCTTTTCTCCCCGGTTTTAAAAAAAAGGTACTGAAAATTTATTTAGCGTGTCCCGACTCGACCAGAATAAGCTCTGCTCCCACGGCAGCGGCAATTTCTTCAAGTTCTTTCTTCTTGAAATGCTCAGCCAAAAATTTTAATTCAGTTCCGGTGTGAGCCATAATTTTAAAGCGGGGCTTTTTATCCTTTTCCTCAACTTTGCGACGTTCCCGGTAAAATATTTTCCCAGCCATGGAGACCTCCTCATGTTATAAACTGTATATAGTATAAGGGATAAGGATTTCTCTGTCCAGAAAGTTACTACAATAAAACAGAAAATTAAAATGTTAATTTTTTTTGTGCAGTCTTAATGCCAGAAACGATCAGAGAGCCCTGGTTGTTTTTTGTAGGAAATCTGAAACTGCTGAATCAAAATTTTTATTTTCATCAACAAGTTTCAAAATCTTACTTCCTATTACAATGACATCAGCAAAGGCACCAACCTCTGAGGCACGGGCCGGTGAATCGATTCCAAAGCCGACAGCCACAGGTAAATCAGTAATTTGTTTTATACTTTTTACGTAGCGCTTCAGGCCTGAACTGAGAGATTTTCCCGTGCCGGTAATTCCTACTCTTGAGGTGCAGTAAATCAATCCTGAAGCTTTCTCGGTCAAAGCGGTGAGGCGTTCCCTGCTTGTAGTAGGGCTGACTACGGGAACAACTTTCAGTCCGAATTTTTCAGCTGAATCATAGAAGCCTTCAGTGTCTTCTTCCGGGGGGATGTCAGGCACAATCAATCCATACATACCGGCATTGCGGGCCGCCTTCATGAACCTGGCAACCCCATACCTGAATATAATATTGTAATAGGTCATAAAGAGAAAATTTACCTTTTCATGTTTCCCGGTCATTTCCGCCGCAAGGTCAAAGCATTTTTCTACCGTCATGCCCCCCTGGAGAGAAGCCTGGTTAGCCCTCAGTATAGTGGGGCCATCGGCCACGGGATCTGAAAAGGGTATCTGAATCTCGATGTAGGCTACTCCCTCACGGGCCATAATATCAATAAGCCGGCGGTTATCCGGGAGTGTTGGATAGCCCGCGACGATGTGGGTCATTATTCCGGTTTCAGCCATTACTTTCCTCAACCTTTGCCCTGAGAAACTTTTTCCATTCTTCATCCTCAAGGGCTTCTGCTATTATAAATATATCCTTATCACCACGGCCAGAAACATTGATGACCACGATCTCATCTTTTGAGGCTTTACGTGCCACCTTAATGCCCTCGGCAACGGCATGTGACGATTCGAGGGCGGGGATGATCCCCTCGGTTGCCACAAGGGTCTTCAGGGCATCGATCACCTCGGCATCTTTAGCCATTCGGTATTCTGCCCGGCAGATAGAATGAAGCCAGGCATGCTCAGGCCCCACACCGGGATAATCGAGTCCCGCGGCAACAGAATGGGTTGGCAGGGTCTGGCCGTCTTTATCCTGAAGGAAGATAGAGCGGTATCCTTCAACGATACCCTCGGCACCCCCCTTAAAGCGAACCGCGTGTTTACCCGATGAGATGCCGTGCCCCCCCGCCTCAACACCGATCATTGTAACGTCTTTGTCTTTCAGAAAGGGGAAGAAAAGGCCGATGGCGTTACTTCCCCCGCCAACACAGGCTACCAGGTAGTCAGGAAGTCTTCCTTCTGCTTCGAGAAGCTGTTTTTTAACTTCCTCTCCAATGACGCTTTGAAATTCCCTGACCATTACCGGATAGGGATGGGCGCTGAGGGCTGATCCGACCAAAAGATGAGAAGTCTCAACTGTTTCAATCCAGTTTCTCAATGATTCATTAACCGCATCTTTCAGGGTACGAGTGCCTGTTGTAACAGGAGTCACTTTTGCGCCGAGCTGCTCCATCCAGAAAACATTGGGTCTCTGGCGCTTCATGTCAACTTCCCCCATAAAAATTTCACACTGAAAGCCGAACTTCGCGGCAACCGTGGCGGTGGCAAAGCCGTGCTGCCCTGCGCCAGTTTCGGCGATAAGGCGTTTTTTGCCCATTCTTTTTGCAAGGATAGCCTGGCCGATGGCGTTGTTTATTTTGTGAGACCCGGTCTGCCCCTGACCCTCTAGCTTCAGGTAGATCTTCGCTCCCTTAAGCTTTTTCGTCAGGTTTTCCGCGAAGCAGAGAGGAGTGGGGCGTCCGGAAAAAGTCTTAAGGACATTGCGAAACTCCTTTTTAAATTCAGGATCCTTTCGCGCCTCCCGGTACGCCGCCTCGAGCTCTTCAAGGGGAGGAATCAGCATTTCAGGAACGTAGCGTCCCCCGAAGGTTCCGAAATGCCCCCTGGTATTAAATGGATTTATTACAGGATTTGTCATATTACTTATTCCAGTTTTTTATCACTTCTGTTAAAAGGCGCACCCCGTAGCCTGTAGCGTTTTTGGGCCGGTAAGACCGGGGCTTCGAATACCACGCCGTGCCGGCAATATCAAGATGAGCCCATTTTGTATCACCGGTAAACTGCTTGAGAAATGAAGCGGCATGAATGGTTCCGGCATTTTTTTCTGAAGGCATGTTAGACAGATCAGCAACATCGGTTTTCATGTTTTCTTCATACTCGGGAAAAATTGGAAGGGGCCAGACCTGCTCTCCCGAGACAGAAGCAGCTTCTCGGATACTTATCACCAGCTCTTCGTCACTTCCGAGAAGAGCCGCGACGGTTTCTCCAAAGGTAGTGATACAGGCTCCCGTCAGGGTTGCCATGTCAATGATATAATCAGGTTTCAGCTTATCCACCGTATAGGCAAGGGCATCTGCCAGTATAAGGCGGCCTTCTGCATCGGTATTGCCGATATAGACTGATTTGCCGCTGTATGAAGTAACCACATCCCCGGGACGGTATGCATGGTTCGCCAGCATGTTTTCTGTAAGCGGGATAACAGCCGTAAGGTTTATTTTAAGTTTAAGCTCAGCAGCAGTCTTAAAGGTGTAGAGGGCCATGGCGGCCCCTGCCATATCCATGCGCATCGCCTCCATGCTGCCGGATATTTTAAGGCTCATGCCGCCTGAATCAAAGGTTATTCCCTTGCCAACCAGGGTCAGGGACTTTGAAGTTTTCTTCCCTCCCTTATACTGGAGGATGACAAACCGGGGCGGGACCTTGCTGCCTTTATTTACCGCCAGGAGAAGTCCCATCTTTAACTTTTCCAGTTCAGGCTTTCCGAGGACCCGGCAGGTCACCTTTTCAAGTGCAGCAAGCTTCTTTGCTTCCCGGGCGATATCAAGGGCAGTCGATTCTGTGGTGTTGCTGTTAACCAGGTTACGGCATGCATGAACATTTGCCGTAACAGTTTCAACTTCCTTCACAATGCTTTTATCTGCAGCTGATGATGTGTAGAAAGTAAAATGTTTTACCGCGGGTTTATCATCAGAATTAATATATCGGTTGAAGCTGTAGTTCGAGAGAGAAAGCCCTTCGGCAATATAACGAAGCATGTCACTTTCATCCATACCATCAAACGCAGGAACTATGGTATGGAGAGTGGTAATTTTCCTGCTTCGGCAAAAGGCGGTGACAGCTGCCGCAGCTCCCCGAATACCTTCAGATGTCAGGGCATCAGGCTCCCCGAGACCGCAGATAAGAAGGGGAGAAGCCCCTTTGGCGGCAAAGAACTCGAGAGACCCGGAGGCTGCCTTAAAGTGGCTCAGATCTATCAGCTGTGCTGTATTTTTAAGCTCACCAGGAAACTGGTCTGCCGGTGATTTTTTTGGGTCATCGGTTACAAAGATGGCTATTGTTGCACCCGCCTTTGGCGTAAGGGGG
>CAZPEK010000389.1:0-3793 GCA_964585555.1 uncultured Leptospirales bacterium
ATCCGGGGCGTCTGAATGGACAACCATCAGGTCAATGATCTCTCCCGGTATTTTAGAAGAATCAAATATCAGGTTTACTCCTTTTTCCTTTGCCACGTTCATCAGTATGGGATTCCAGGTGACAGCTATGCCGTTTTTTTCTGTAAGGAAAATTGAGCCAATATCCGCGTCACTGGTGTTAACAATGGTGATGCCTTTTTCTTCCATGTTATTCATTGAGAGTGCGCGGGAGAGAAGATAGTGTGATACTGAATACTGAACCAGTTTTATCTTTTTTCCCTTAAGATCTTTTACGGATTTTTCTTTTCGTGTGACGATGCCGTCATTACCGTTAGAAAAATCACCGATGACCAGGGCGGTACAGTCTATCCCACCGACAGCCGGAATAGTGAGGGCGTCCATATTGGTCATGGTACATCCATAATACTTTTTTGCCGTGAAGAGATTGATTGATTCTACGTAATCGTTTACCCGGACGAGCTTGATTTTAACATTATATTTATCGCCCCATTTCTTCAGGATGCCCGCCATGTCGGCATAATCCCAGGGCTCCCAGCCGGTGTAATGAGACCAGGCTATCGGGTATTCCTTGACACCTTTGCTGCAGCCGTTGATAAAAAGCAGTGATAATAGAATAACCATTATAAGAAGAATATGTTTTCTCATGTCGACGCCTCACCTGATTAATATATTTGTTGAGTACAGTAAACTTAATGACATTTTGAAGGTGTTGTCAAATATTTTATAGTATTCGACACCTGATGACATTTCGCGATGTATTTGAAGGCGACGTCCCTTTTATAAGGCGATGTTCCCTCTTTGAAGGCGACTTTTGCAAAGTCGCCTTCAAAGAGGGGGGAGAGGAAGTTACAGTCTTTGCTGCAGCGAGGCTATTACCGCTTCAGCTTCAGCCATGATGCGGTCAAAAAGTTCTTTAACCGCGGGAATATCATGAATAAGACCCACACCCTGGCCGACTGAAGTCATGCCAAAGTCGAGGTCTCCTTCCTCGAACATTTTTTTCGCCTTAGCTCCCGCGGCTGCCGCAAATATTTCCTCTCTGGGGCTTTGTGCCGCTTCCAGTTCAGCGACCTTTCGCGCTGCCGCGTTGTTCCATACCCGGTGCGTCGCATTCAGGGATCTCATGGCCAGGAGGGTGTCGGTATGCTGTGCTTCTACCCAGGCGTTTTTAATATTGTCATGAATCGGGCATTCCTTAGTCGCCATGATGCGGGTGCCCATGATAACCCCTTCGGCACCCAGTGCAAGGGCGGCAGCCACGCCTCGTCCGTCAGAGATGCCACCCCCGGCGATTACCGGAACGTCAATGGCATCAACGGTTGAGGGCGTCAGTACCATGCCCCCGATGTCAAGGGGACCGGTTGCCCCGCCGTTTTCCCAGCTGACCACTTCGACCATATCAGCCCCCAGGGATGCCCCCTTTTTCGCGTAACGGACACCGGCGCATTTATGTATCCATGTGATGCCCGCCTCTTTAAACAGGGGGACCAGGTCTTCGGGGGCCTGGTGTCCCGATGTCTCGAGAATGGGAACTTTTTCATCAATCATAACCTCTACGTATCCCCGGGTGTCTAAGGGCATCATTGAGGGGAAAAGGTTTACATTGACTGCAAAGGGCTTATCGGTGAGCTTTTTTATCTCTTTGATTGCCTTCCGCAAATCATCGGGGTTTTTATATATTGCCGAGGCGAGTATTCCGAGGCCCCCGGCGTTAGAACAGGCGGCGACAAATTCTGGTTTGCTGATATTCATCATTGTTCCGCCGATGATGGGATATTTTATGCCGAGCATTTCAGTGACTTTAGTCTTTATCATGAAGACCTCGCGGGGGTGCTGATTTTTTAATTAGTATTTTTTTTAAATAGTATATAAGGAAAGCAGGGCTGTGTCAACGGGTAAACTGACCAGTCTGAAAGTCGGTGTACCAGCTGACGAAGTAAGCGGGGGCACCGACATGTGCATTGTTGCAGAGGGAGCAGTTAGATGATAGTACCGGAATCCCACATTTCTTTGAGCGATTTTCTCACGTCATATTTTAATCCAGTATAATTGTCACGAACCTTCTGGCCCATTTCTTTTGCGAATTCCATGGTTTTGTCGAAGAGTTCTTCTTCTGAATGTATTGCGTTTACCACTCCATTGGCAAGGCACTCTTCGCCTTTCCATGCAGTTCCTGTCAAAACCAGCTGCTGTACCGCGTACTTGCTGGGGAGATTGTTGATGACGCCGTAAAGTGTATCTCCCAGGGGCATGGCATAGTTGACTTCGGGAAAACAGAACTTTGCCCGGTCTTTACGCATTATCCTGAAATCAAGGGAGCTGGCAAGAATCGCGCCCCCCGCATAGGCGTGACCTGAAAGGCATCCGATAGTGGGAAGATTCAGCAGGGACGCCCGCAGCAGTGTCCTTTTCATTTCTTCTAAAAATTTTACCCGGTCTTCATGGGTCTGCTCTGAGTACCATTGAAGATTGATACCGTTGCACCACATTTTCGGGTGGCTGCTTTTAATTACAAGGGATGCGTTTCCCGGGGTTTTTTCTATGGTATCGAAAAGTTCATTATACTCTTTCAAAGTTTCGCTGGTTAATGTGTTGTTATTAGCCTCGTCAGTCATGGTGAGAATGAAAACATTGCCTTCTTTTGATAATTCCATGGTGTTCATAGTGATGCTCCTCTTTTTTGATGTTCGGCCAATACTGACATGTCAGTATTGGGGTGGATGGTTTCAAAGTCAACTTTTTTATCTGGAGGTGTTGGAAAAAAGCAGGCTGGAAATTCTACTTTCTGGAGGGTCAATCCTGTTTCGTGATAATTCCTGTCTCACCATTCAGGGTAATTGTCTCACCAGTCTTAAGAACCCTCTTGGCCCCCTTCACGTTTACCACCGCGGGAATGCCGTACTCCCGGGCAACAACCGCGCCATGGGAAAGTGAACTTCCGCTTTCGGTAATACGTCCCGCCGCGATGCTGAAGTAGGGAGTCCAGCCCACATCGGTATAAGAGGCCACCATGATTTCTCCCGGAAGCAGTTCTCCCGCGTCATCAATGGAGTTAATGATACGGACCGGTCCCGTGATGGTGCCGGCACTGACGGGAATCCCTCCAATGCTCCCTGATTCCATGACCGGGGCTTCTAGGTTTTCCAGGGGCTCAGGTTTTCCGAAGTAGACATCTTCAAAGGAGAGTTGTTCTGACCGGGGAAAGAGATCACGGCGCGCTGCTGCTTTTTCTTTCCAGCCTTGGCTTTTGTCTGTGATAAGCTCACCGATTTCTTTATGGGTAAGGAAGAATATCTGGTCATAGTCATCAAGGAGTTTTTCTTTTGTCAGCTTGTCTCCAAGATGAATACAGGCATGGCGTATTTTATTCTGCATGGCGATGCAGAGAGACTTGCTGTTCTCCCTGTTCGCCACCGAGGCCCGTGCCCCGGGAAGGAGTTTTTTCAGAGCCACGCGTCCGGAAAGCTTAAGGCCTTCGAGGGTATGGTTCAGGTTCGCCTCGAAGCTCGAACTTCCCCCCCCACTTTTTTTCTTTTCTTTACCATAATGGCGCGCCCGGTTTTTTAGAAGCATAATCAGGGAAGAAGGTTCGGCAGCCCAGTTTTTTTCCCGCAGTTCAGCCTCTCGGACACAGCGGTGACCATGGGCGTTCATGAACTCACGGTAGAGGCGGTGCCCCTCGCCGGGATAATCAGACTCAAGCCAGGCAATAATTTCAGGTATCTCTTTCTCAGAAAGAATTTTTCTGCTTTCAGAATTTTCCAGAAGGGAT
>CAZPEK010000390.1:0-3791 GCA_964585555.1 uncultured Leptospirales bacterium
AGAGTACTTTTATGTATGCAAAGGAAGGAGCCGCTGACTGCATGAAAAAAATTATGCGGGGCGGAATATTTAAAAAGAGCTGGCGGGATATTCCTGTCTGCCGCAAATTGAGAAGCAGGCTTACCTCAACGGTAAATGAAAAAATAGATGATTACTGTATGCCCCGGCTTGCAAAGCCGGCGGGTGAATAGTGATACAGGGGACAAAATATGAAAACAAGAGCATTACTTATACTGATAGTTTTATTTTTTTCGGTAACAGGCTGGGGAAACGGTCGGTATCGCCCCGACAGTGAAGAAACCTGCACGAAGGACCAGCTGGTGGGCTTTGTGAAAGAAGCGGTGGCTTTCGCGAAAATTTACGGCAAGCGGGAAGCCCTTCGGGAATTTAAAAGCAGTAACGGTCTCTTTCTTCGCGGTGAGCTTTATATCTATGCCTATGATTTTAAAGGGAAGGTTATCAGCCATGGAGAAAATCCCTCCCTGGTGGGGAAAAACCTCTGGAACCTGAAAGACCCGAATGGTGTTCTTATTATTCAGGAAATGATTAAACGCATCAACCGACAGGGCAAGGGATGGCTTGAATTCTACTGGTTTCATCCGATCTCAAAAAAAATTCAAAAAAAGGTCGGGTACTTCGAGCGTATCAACACTGCATGGTGGATTGGATCAGGTTATTACGTCGTTGATTAGAATCGTTATTCCGGCAACCGGGAATAACTTCCTTCTTCAAGGGTGCCTGGTTTTTTAGAGAGAGGGGTGGGGGAAGTTGACTTTTTCCCGTCCTTTGTTTTTTTACACGCTGTGGCACCATCCTTTTCAAGACAGTCGGAAGATAAAACCGCGCCGGAAGACTTTCGGGGTACTCTCGACCTGACCCGCGAAATGCCTTTACTTCCTTTACCATTTTTTTTGTCCTTACTTTTCACCGCTTCATTTTTTGGTGCCACCGTGGAAGTCACCGGTGCGGAAGGGGGGACAAAAAAGAACCACAAGGCGGCGGCCAGGAGAAGGGCTGCCGCAAATAGAATTTTTTTCACATCTCTCTCCGAATATGAGGCTCTGAGCCATAATTGCTACAGGTTACCAGGTAATCCTGTGCCGTCAATTGGAATATTTATTTAAATTTTAATATACAAGGGTATCGATAAGGTACTTGAAAATAAGAAGAATTTTTTACAATGATTTGACAAAAAATTATACAAATTTATAGTTTGATTCGACTTGAACTCTTTTTTCCGCCTATACAAACATAAATAAGGGGAGTAGAGCGAGAGGATTGAGGTGCCGCAACTGCGGCGAATCATTTTTTACAGCATAAAAAGAAATTTACTTATTAAAAAATCAGGAGGACACTATGGCTGTTAATCCAATAGTTGATTCACGGGATGTACGTTTCATCCTTTTCGAGATGTTCGAAGTTGATAAGCTTACGAAGTACGAAAAATTTCAGGACTTTGACAAAGATACTTTTGATCAGGTTCTTGAACTTGCAGAAACGATTGCTGTTGAGCAGGTCTATCCCATTAATGCTGATGCTGACAAAAAGCACGCTCAGTACAATCCCGATACGAAAGAAGTTTTTATCCCCGAAGAATATTTTCCAGGCTTAGACGCCTATTATGAAGCCGGTTTCATGGCCCTTTCTGTGGATCCTGAATACGGCGGAATGGGAATGCCGGAATGTATTTATTATGCTGCAACTGACTATTTTACCGCTGCCAGTGTGGCCTTCTCAATGTACCCCATGCTCAGTGTCGGGGCCTTTAACATGTATACCAAGTTCATGCCCGATTCTCCGGCAAAAGATGCCCTTGTTGAAAAGATGATATCAGGTGAGTGGGGCGGATCAATGTGTCTGACCGAACCTGATGCCGGTTCTGATGTGGGCGCCCTGAAAACCAAGGCAGTTAAAAATGACGACGGAACGTACAATATAGTCGGTCAGAAAATTTTCATTTCTTCAGGTGACAATAACTATTACAAGAACAATGTCCACCCCGTACTTGCCCGTATCGAAGGCGATCCCGCGGGTACGAAGGGTATTTCTATTTACGCGGTACCGAAGTTTGAAATAAAGGAAGACGGCTCACTGGGCAAAGAGAATGATGTTGTCTGCTCAGGAATTGAGCACAAGATGGGTATTACCGCTTCTGCAACCTGTACATTGAATTTCGGTGATGAGAAAAGCTGTAACGGTGTTCTCATGGGTGAAGAGCGCCAGGGTATGAAAATCATGTTTCAGATGATGAACGAAGCCCGTCTCTATGTGGGCAGCCAGGGAATGTCAGTTTCTTCTGCCGCTTACATGCACGCCGCAACCTATGCAAAAACACGGGTACAGGGGAAGCATGTTTCACAGATGATGAATCCTGATGCTCCCGGTGTTCCGATTATCCAGCATCCCGATGTCAAGCGTATGCTGATTTCCATGAAGTCACGAGTTGAGGCCATGAGAGCCCTTACCTATTACCTGGGACTTCAGACTGACCTTGCTCATGCTGAAACAGGCGAAGCACAGGCTGAAGCAAAGGCGCTTCTTGATTTTCTTATTCCCATCAATAAAGCAGGTAACACTGACCAGGCATGGTATGTAACCGGCGACGCCATCCAGACCTATGGGGGCTACGGTTTCTGTACCGATTATCCTGTTGAGCAGTATGCCCGTGACGCAAAGATCCTCGCCATCTATGAAGGGACTAACGGCATCCAGTCAATGGACCTTACCATGAGAAAGCTTCTCATGAACAAGGATCAGTTCAATTACAAGGTTGTCAAAAAGAGAATCGCTCAGACCATTGAAGAAGCAAAGGCCGCTGGTGTCGCAGACAAGTATTGTGACCACATGGCAAAGGCTGTTGCAAAAATGGATGAGACGGTTGCCTACCTTGCGAAAGCTATGGCAGATGGAAAGTTTCTTACTATTTTTGCTAATGCCACACCGCTTCAGCAGGCATTCTCAACTCTTATCTACGCATGGATGCAGCTCTGGGGTCTTGCCGTAGCGACTCCGAAGGCCAAAGAGCTTATCGGTGACAAAAAGGGCGAAGAGCGGGAAGCGTTTCTTAATGATAACATCGAAGCCGGTTTTTACAATGGACGCGTTCTGTCTTCACAGTTCTATGTAGGCGCTGAGCTTCAGAAATTCTACGGCCAGGTTGAGTACATCCTCGCCGGTGAGGCTGCTGTTGAAAAAACTTCAGACTCTGTTTTTAACCAGACTCCTGAAGAGTAAAACGTAACGAAAGAAAGCTTAAAAATTATAAAACTGTCTGAGAAATAAAAAGGGTTCCCTGCAGAGGGAGCCCTTTTTTTCTTTTTGGCACGGAAGTTTACGTCAAGGCGTTAATTCCCTGAAGGCGCAAAAACGGTTTCGAGCCTTCAGAGGTCATAATCTTTTCCCAGCTCTTTGTAGAGGTGTTCAAGTTTCTTTTCCAGCTTTTTCATATCTTTTTGGAGTTTTTTAAGTTCATCATTTTTGAAGTCTTTGAAAAAAGGATCATCGAAGCTGTCACCGTACCGGTCAAGGCGGTAGCGCCATTTGAATCGGTTGTAGTCTGAGGCCCCGGGGGTGATTGAAACTTCCCGCGTTTTTCCCCTGGTAATGATTGTTAATGTAACCGGCCCCTTTATTTCTTTTTTAAGGGCAAAAATCAAATCAGAGATGTCTTCCGTGGTTTTGCTGTTTATCCTGGTAATAATGTCTCCTGCCTTGAGACCGGCCTTCGATGCCGGGGAGTCTTCAAGTACCCGGGTGATGAGAATACCGTTTTTTATTCCCAGCGCTGTTTT
>CAZPEK010000391.1:0-3783 GCA_964585555.1 uncultured Leptospirales bacterium
CTTTTGCCGGAACGATGTCTCCGTCCTTGAAAGTAACATTAACCGCCGGGCCATTAGGTAAAACATTAAGAAGTACCGTTCCATTTCTGATATGTGAAGCTACTCCCTTTACGATGGGATCAAGAAGCCCGATTTCTCTGATGGCAAATGCTGCAGTATTCATTGACATCTGAGTATTGATTTTTAGATAATTTTTGTCCTTGAGTAGTTCATCTGTTGGTTTTAGATAGTATTCCAGTTTATCTGTAACCTTTGGAAAATCTTTAAGAAGGAAACCGAGCTTGGTAAAACCTTTAAGAGGAATTGGTCCACCTTCTCCATCCATCATATTATTAAGTTTCAATGGTGAAGTAAGTAAAAGTTTTACCGATGGTCCTTTGTATTTCCCTCGACCATGAGTGCAGACTCCGTCTTTAAATTCAATAAATGCCTTTGGTCCGTTTTTGACAATGAACTGGATTGAGATATTCCAATCTTTAGCCATCTGTGCAATTTCGGGATCTAAAGCGACGAGGTCTTCAAGATTTTGAAGAACAGCATACAGATTAAGATTCGCCTTGATTAGATCATAGCTCATAACTTATCTCCTTATGGCAGGCTTGACCCACATTTGTTTTTAATAATATTTAAAGTAACACCGGTGAGTGAGCGCTAACTCACCTACCGGATAACTTATACAAGTTAATAATTTAGTCAATAAAAAAAGAACAAATTGATCAATATATTGATTATTTTACTTGATTAATCAATTTTTTATTGACACATACGTCAATAATGAACTCTCACTCATATTTACATGTTTTAGAGAAGCCGTAAAGTAAATTTTCAAATTTTTATATTGAACTTTTAAATTGAGTCTTTTTAATGGGCGTTAAACAGGAGTCAAAAAGATGACACAAAAACTATACAAAGAAACATTCGATAAAATATCCGATGATAAAAGATCCCGGATACTTGAAGCCGCGACCACAGAATTTGCGGATAAGGGTTTTTCTGCTGCAAATATAAATATAATCGCAAAAAATGCAGGTATAAGCATCGGCTCCATGTATAATTATTTTGCTTCAAAAGAAGACCTTTTTCTCACTGTTTTTGATGAGGGATACAAGTTACTTGAGACTGCTTTAATTGAAGTCAGCAATGTGGAAGGAGATATTTTTGCTAAATTAGAAGCTTTGATTCGAACCGCTCAGAAAACCTCAAGGAAATATCAGAAATTAACACAGATATATCTCGACAGTACATCTGAAGGCCTGACTCACCTGTCTCGACGTCTTTCCAGGCAGTTTGAAACTATAACCGCTCACTATTATCATGAAATACTAAATCAAGCAAAGGCGGAAGGATATATTTCCGGAGATCTTGACGAAAAGGTCACTTCCTTTTGCATCGATAATCTTATTGTACTTCTCCAGTTCAGCTATGCAAGTGAATATTTTACTGAAAGAATGAAAATATTTGCAGGTGAAGATATTTTAGAAAATGACGATAAAATAGTTAAAGGTATAATGAGATTTATTCGTGGAGCACTCTCCTACACTCCTGATAAATAACCACTTCCCCGGACAAAAGCGGTACGAATGGTATCGCTTTTATTATTTGTTCCCGCATAACAGGTATTAAAAAAAATTCTTTATTTCTTGACTTTTATAAATCTCCTTCATAATATTACATCCACTATTAACTGACTAAAGTAATTTTGATACTTGTCTCTTCATTTCATATAATGCTGTATTGATATATTTAAACCGTGCCCAATGGTGGTAACACCTTAATTCTGATATGTTTTAAGAGGTACATTTTATGTCAGTTAATTTGTATGCAGGGAATTTGTCTTACGAAATGAAAGAGGATTCTTTAAAGGAACTCTTCGAGGGACATGGCAATGTTGATTCTGCCAAAATCATTATTGATAAGTTCACTGGCCGTTCAAAGGGTTTTGGATTTATCGAAATGGATTCACCGGAAGGAGCGGAAACGGCCATTGCCCAGCTCAATGGATCTGAAATAATGGGACGCAATATCAAGGTCAACTATGCCCGGCCGAGATTTCCCCAAAAAGAAGAACCTGAAACAAAATAACAACGCCAGAAACTGAATGTGTCTTTTTTCTGTCTTTTGTCATGAAAATAAATTGAGGGCAGGATAAAGCTGGCTGATTCTTTACTAAGGGCGTAATTTAAGAGAGCCTCCAGACCAGCTATGAATATTATTCTTTTTAAGTCCTCAGAGTTAATCGACAAACACATTGTCACTATCTCAGATATGAGAGTCATCGAACATGTCAGAACTGTATTAAAGTCTCACCCCGGAGATACAGTAAAAGTCGGTGAGGTAAACGGCAGAAAAGGAACCGGGGTCATAAAAGATTTTACACCTGATCGATTGATTCTTCAGGTTACCCTTAGTTCCCCTCCACCCAGGGCTCTTCCCTGCACTCTTATCCTGGCAATGCCCAGGCCCAAGGCCTTTAAGCGAACTATTCAGGCTGCTGTCACCCTGGGTATAAAAACAATTTACATTATTAAAACCTGGCGTGTAGATAAGAATTATTTTGAAAGTCCGGTGCTGTTACCGGAAAATATTGATCGGCAGGTAATTCTTGGACTGGAACAGGCGGGAGATACAATACTGCCGCATATTGAAGTCAGGCAGTATTTTAAGCCATTTTTTGAAGATGAACTTCCCTCTTTGTGCAGGGGCAAAGAATTATATATCGCCCATCCCTATTCTGATGCCCGGGTTCCCTCTTCAGTACAAAAGGAATGCCTTCTGGCTATCGGTCCTGAGGGGGGATTTATAGAGTATGAAGTCAACAGGTTTATTGATTCGGGATTTAGTCCCGTTACTATCGGAGACCGGATATTGCGGGTTGAACAGGCCATTCCGGCATTTTTAAGCCGAATGTTTTATTTTTAACAGTGCCGGCGCCAGGGCTTTTTGCATTTTTAGTTCTCTTCCGTAAGAGTTTGCGAAAAGAGAATCATAGTGTTCGAGCTTTCGGTTTCCAGCAATAAAATGAAAGTTCTCTTTGACTGGCAATGCACATCTTACCAGCTTTTTATCCCCTTCGAGCAGGGAGAGGAGATTGTGGGTATTGATTTTCTTTTTGTCTTCGTCGGTTAAGTGGGTGCCCCAGAAACGAGAGAAGTAGTGCTGCGGGTCGGCATCTGCAACAAGTACAGACTTCCCCTCTTTTGACAGAATGTTTGAGAGGTAGTTGGCAATAGTTGTTTTGCCGGTACCCCCTTTTCCTGAATGAATCATGATAATTTTACATTCCACTTCTGAGGGTAGATCAATATCAGCAAGTTTTTCAATATCGCTTTTTAGATACAATTTCTCCCTCCCCTTTTTACTGAATGGGATCTGGTTTTCAGCAACAAGTTTAGTAAGAGTCTTTTCGTTTATATCCAGTTGGATGGCGGCGTGTTTGTGATTTAGGTACTCCATGCAATTTCCTCTAATATAGAATATGAGACATAATACATTATATAACAGTATAAAGTAAACAGTATCCCTGGGAATTTATTCAGTTGGGCAATTGCGGCTCGCCTCTTGAAACGGAGAAGGGGTGGCTTTTGATCACACATGGGGTCGGCCCGATGAGGAGATACAGCCTGGGTGCCGTCCTGCTCGACCTGGAGGATCCCTTCAGGATCATCGGGCAGCTTCGGAACCCTCTGCTGGTGGCTAACGAGGAAGAGAGGGAAGGCTACGTGCCGAACGTCGTCTATTCCTGTGGTTCCCTTATTCGTAACGGTGATCTGATCATACCGTACG
>CAZPEK010000392.1:0-3776 GCA_964585555.1 uncultured Leptospirales bacterium
AAACATAGATTGAATAGGCTGCAGCGGGAAGCATCGCCACAACAACGGTCCACATGATCTTTATTACTGAATCATTGACACGAATATGGGGAGCATTGGATATTGTTACCTGTATGTTCGTTTCTTTTTGTTCAGCCATTGGCTACCGTGCCTGTTATTTCTTCTGCTTGATCCGTTCCTGGGCCAGTTTTATAAAATGACTCAGGGGCCTGTTAGCGGGACAACTGAATGAACAGCTCCCGCACATAATACAGTCTGATGGAAAAAGATCATTCGCGATATCAAAGCGGTCATATTCCACAGCAAGCCCCAGCTCACAGGGCAGGAGCCCCATGGGACAGGCTGTAACACATTTACCGCACCTGATGCAGTCGCCGTAATCACCGATATTAACTTCCTCTTCAGAAAGGAAGAGAATCCCCGATGTACCTTTGACAACAGGAATTTCAAGGGAATGTACACTGAGCCCGCACATCGGTCCACCGATAATAATTTTTGCCGGGTCGCCTTTCAATCCACCGCATTCATTTACAATATCCTGCAGAGTAGTACCGATACGCACTTTATAATTCCCCGGCTTATGTATCATTGACCCGGAAACCGTAATATATCTTTCAAAAAGAGGCTTATCAAACAAAACAGCCTCGCGGACAGCATAGACTGTACCTACATTCTGCACAATGACACCCACATCCATGGGAAGTCCCCGTGAAGGAACCTCACGTTTCAGGAGGCTGTAAATGAGCTGTTTTTCTGCGCCCTGGGGGTATTTCGTCTTCAGGGCCCTGACGACTATCTTTTCAGGCGGCTTTATCCGTTCAATTGCCTTTTTCAGGGCCTGTACCGAACCGCTTTTATTATCCTCAATGCCGATTATGGCACTGCTTATACCGAGGGCCCTCAGGGTAATACGAACCCCTTCAATTACCTCATCGGGAAAAGTCCTCATTAACGTGTCATCAACAGTCAGGTACGGTTCACATTCCGCACCGTTGACAATAAGATGATCAATAGTCATTTCAGGAGGGGGGGACAGCTTTACCGATGACGGGAATGCGGCTCCCCCGAGCCCGACAATTCCAGCTTCCTTGATTTTGCCAAGGATGTCACCTGGCTCCATAGACTCAAAATCTGCCGGTACTCTCTGCTGAGCAGAAGAACCAAAAGCGCCCTCAGCTTCTATAACCACTGTTTGCTGTTTCTGGTATACCGTCAGTTTTTCAGATATTTCAATTACCTTTCCCGGAATGGATGCATGGACATTCGCGCTGACAAAACCGGTTGCTGTGCCGATTAATTGCCCTTCTTCCACCTGATCGCCGACCTGAACCACAGGTCTGGCCGGCGCACCAATGTGCTGCTGAAGAGGTATATAACAGACAGAAGGAACACTCAGGTTTGAGAATTCAATTTCTTCTGTTATATATTTATTTTCAGAGGGATGAATCCCACCGCGAAAGGTTGGAAACATTGTTATGCTTCCTTGGTTGAATAAATTTCATCCTTAATGGGAAGCTCTTTTCTCAGGTTTTTAATATAGGGGAAGAGTTCACCTGAAGGCTCATAGTATTCACACTCGTCCATGATACGACGGGCAACAGTAAAATACTTATAGAGCTTTTCCTCACCGGAACGCTTAACCCATTTTTTCTTGAGACATTTTACACGAAGAACATAACGATCCGGCTCAGATTCATACTGTCTGATAACAATACAGCTCTGACAGTTTGAGCAGAAAATCTTCTCTTTTGTCATTGAGTGACTCCTTATTTTTCAGCTAAAATCGATTAAAACTTCTGCTGACGGTATCATGGAACTGCCCGTTCAGGCATAACCAGACCACGTCGGCCAGGATTAGTATAATACCTATTACACTAATCCCTGACTTGAGGTAATATCAAGTAAAATCGCAGAATTTTCAATAGAAAAGTTTACCATTAAACAGTCAAGACATTTTTTTTGAGGGGCGGTCTCGGCTAAACTCGACAACCGGCGTCCCGGCTGCACTCCCCCCGGCTCGAAAATTCTCACTGCATCTCAGGAGCAGGGACCTCGCCACCCCGGAGAGGGTTTTAGTACCTTTAGATTATTGACAGCCGGGGGCGCATTTAAAAATTACCATAAAAAAAACAGCACATGGATAATAAAAGTCTGCATGTGCTGTTAATTTATGTGAAGGAGAGTTGTATGCTTCAGTCTATCAATGAACCTTCAAAACATCCCTGAAAGCTTCGACAAATGCCTGTTTAGGAAGCGCCCCCTGGGCCATTTGAGGCTGTTCATCCTTTGGAATAAAAAGAATACTCGGGATACTGCTGATTCCAAAGGCTGCAGCGAGTTCCTGCTGCTGTTCAGTATTAACCTTGTAAATATTAACTTTGCCTTCATATTCGCCCTGCAGTTCCTCGAGAACCGGGGCCACCATCTTGCAGGGGCCGCACCAGTCAGCATAAAAGTCAATCACCACGGGAAGGTCTCCCTGGAAATCCCAGTCTTTCTTAGTCTCAAAGTCAAAAATCTTCTCTTTAAATGATTCCTTGGTTAAATGTTCCATCTTATGCACCTCTTATTTTTTTCATTATTTTTTCAAGTATTATTAACAGCAGGAGAGAGCTTTTTATCTTTCAAAATGGGGAGAATGTTATATTAAAATTTGTGCCCCCCAAATAATTAAGAATTTTAGAATCTCCTTAACTATAGTGTATTGAATTTTTACCCAATCGTCAAGGGTTCTCAGTATTTTTTTGCTAATAACAACTATTTTTTTTAGCAACTATTGCTACCCCTCACCCCGCCTCCGGCGGTCGCTCCAGTACATCCGTGGACCTGCGACACTTGAGTGTTAAGGCCGGCATGCCAGTCAGGGGCTTTTCAGGCATCCTGTCTGCGCCTGACACGAAAAAAAGGATAGGGCCCAGAGCCCCTACCAGTTCCACCTTAGAAGAACAGGTACAGGGGCTCTGGGCCGGCAATAGAAGAAGAGGCTCTGAACCTGTTGCCTGAAGACATGAGATTAAACTTAAAATCAGGGTTCAGAGCCGCCTTTTTTAAAAAAATTTTAAATATCACGGCCTCCCGTTCGTTTATAAGACACAGGGCAAAAAAACAACAGGAGGCATACCATGCCAAATCCACTCAGAACCATGAAGCCAGGCCTGACCTATCATACCATATCCCGCTGCATCGAATTGAAGGCTCTCCTCAGGCATGAATCCATGAAAGATATGGTACTTGATGTCATAAAAATAACCCAGGAAAAATATACCTTTAAGTTTATGGGCTATAAAGTGATGGACAACCACTTTCACTTCCTTATTCAAACTGTAGAGAATGGTGAAACCATTGCCCGTATCATGCAGTACATCAAAGCACGCATTGCAGAACGGTACAACAAGGCAGCAAAACGGACCGGCCCCTTCTGGAACGAGCGGTACAGAGATATTATAGTGGAAGAACAGGAAAATCCTGCCCGGTACCTTCTCTGGCTGCTCTGGTATATGGCTTTTAATGCAGTCAAGGCGGGGATGTGCTCTGATCCCCGGGACTACAAGTATTCATCTATCAATTGCTATCTTATAGAAGAGTTTACATCAACGGTAAAGATTACACGCCATCGGTACTTTGAAGAACTGGGAGCCACCTTTGCTGAAAGGGTAAAGAAGTTTCTTCACTACGAAGAAGCATATCGTAAGCGATATGCGCTTCTCTTTTAAGCCGTAACTTCCTCTCCATAAAGAATCGTTTAAGGGCTTGATTAAAGCTGTGGTTCGTCGTGG
>CAZPEK010000393.1:0-3771 GCA_964585555.1 uncultured Leptospirales bacterium
ACCGGGTCAAAAACTGGATCACCATCAACGAGCCCTGGGAATTTTCCGCCATGGGGCACCTCCTTGGTGAGCATGCCCCGGGAATTAAAAGCCCCTGGGCCTTTTTCAAGGCCATACACCATGTGCACCTCGCCCACGGCCTCGGGATGGAGCGAATCAGGGCTCTGAGCCCTGACGCAAAGGCGGGCATTACCATCAGCATGACCCCGATACACCCTGTTTCTCCTTCAAAAAAAGATACATGGTCCGCTCAAATAGCCAATGAATTCATGAACCATATTTCCCTCGGGCCCCTTTACAAAAAGGAGTACCCGGAGCTCCTCTTCAGGCGTATGCGCCTCTGCACGCCAAAAATAGAAAAGGGCGACATGGAGACCATTGCAGCAACCACCGACTTCATCGGCCTGAACAATTACCAGCGGGAATGGGCCATGTACAAATGGTATATACCCTTTTTCAACACCTGGATTACCGGCAGTAAAACGGCGGAGCATGAATTTGTCCGTGACGGGGTACAGCACACCAGTATGGGGTGGGAAGTCTATCCCCCCTGCATGTATGAATGCCTGAAAATTATCCAGGAAGACTACGGCAATCCCCCGGTCTATATTACTGAAAACGGGGCGGCCTTTGATGATATTCTCGAAAACGGAAAGGTCAATGATATGAAACGGATCGATTACCTGCGGGACTACCTTGAAATGGTAAACAAGGCCCGCCTTGAGGGGGCCGATGTCCGGGGCTACTTTGTCTGGTCCCTTATGGATAATTTCGAATGGGCCGTCGGTTTTGATAAACGCTTCGGCCTGATACATGTGGATTATGAAACCCAGATACGCACCATCAAGGAAAGCGGCTACTGGTACCGGGACTTTATACAAAAACAAAAAAACAGCTGAACAGGCAGACGGCTCAGAGCCGCGATGTATAGCAACTGGAGGCACCATGACTGAACAAACCGCACATAAAATGCCTTTTCGCGACAAAGCAACCCTGGCGCTCCTTGTTTTAATGAGCATTTTTCTCATGTGTGACCTTTACATCACACCGGGCCTTGTCAATGAACTGGCCCGTGAATGGGATGTTGGAAAAAAATACATCGGCTTTGTCGGTTCCGCCTTTACCCTTGTGGGTGCCTTTATCAGCATTTTCTTCGGTTATTTCACCGATAAGGCTAACCGGAAAAAACTTCTCATCGCCACAGTTATCGTTGGTGAAATTCCCTGCCTGCTCTGCGGGATACCCGCCTTTACCCAGAGCTATACTTCCTTTCTCATTCTTCGAATTCTGACAGGTATCGGAATTGGAGGCATCTATCCCCTTACCTTTTCCCTGATATCAGATTATTTTACCGCCCGTCACCGGGCCCACGCGAGCGCCTGGGTCGAGGTAGCCTGGGGCATCGGCATGATGGGAGGCCCTGTCCTGGCAGCCTTTGCTGTTGGCACCACCTACGGATGGCGACTCGCCTTTATCCTGGCGGCGGTACCAAATTTTCTGGTTGTCGTCTTCTTCGCACTCTATGCCCGGGATCCCGAGCGGGGCCATACTGAGGATGCCCTCACAGATCTTATCGATTCAGGAGCCCATTACAAGAACCGGATACAGTTGAGCGACTTTAAAATAATCTTTAATAACAAGACTAATCTTCTTCTCTTTCTTCAGGGAATACCGGGATGCATCCCCTGGGGCATTCTTCCCTTCTGGATAATTTCTTATTTGGAGACTGAACGAAATATGCCAAAGGGGGAGGCAACGATGATCTGGGAAATCTTCGGCATCGCCACAACGGTCGGGGCCCTTATCTGGGCTATAGTGGGAGACAAGGTCTTTAACCGAAACCCCCGCTATCTTCCTCTCATGTGCGGAACCGGGGTGCTCCTCGGTATTATTCCGACGTATTTTCTAATAAACGCCCCTGCCGAAATGTTTATGGCAAAAGGTATCATGCTCTTTTATCTTCTCGCCTTTTTAGCCGGATTCATCATTTCGGTTGCCGGCTCAAACAATAAAGCGGTTATCATGAACGTAAACCGTCCCGAACACCGGGGTTCCGTATTTGCAATTTTCAATATAGCCGACAGCATCGGTAAAGGTATCGGCCCGGCCATTGGAGGGCTGCTTCTTTCAAGCGGCTACCTCGTTATGATGAATTTTGCCATCAGCTGGTGGGCCCTCTGCGGTGTCATTCTGCTTCTTATTTACTTTACTATTGATAAAGACCGAAAAGCCCTCCTGACCCTGATGGACCAACGGGCTGATTCCATCTCTAAAACCATGCAGTAACAGCAATGGCTATACACTTTATAACCGGCACCGGAAACCTTTCCGGTGCCGGTATTTTTTATCCATTAACGGCTTACATGGCGGCTCAGAGCCCCGGATACCCGCCTTGAAAGTATTCCCCAGAAACTGAACATAGTTACATTTTTTAACTTCCCGCTTTATTAATTAGTTGATTAATACACTGATTATTACTATATGGTTTATACTATTACTACAGGATGACTGTTTACTGCAATGAAGACCCTTAAAAACACATCTATCTTTATACTGGTGATGCTCCTCGCTGCCGGCCTCTCGGCAAAGAGCCTGAAGGTGGGAGACACGGTAGAAAATCTCACAATAATGGATGCCCACAACAAGCCGATCATGATTCCCGACCTGGGAAAAAAAATGGTCCTGATTTTCTATCCCGACCCGGATAACCCGAAGGGAAACAAAGAATTCAGCGATGCGATGAAAAAGACCGACTTCCCCCTGAAACATTTCATGTGCATGGGAATCGTCAACCTGAAAGATGCCCCCATCTATCCTGACTGGCTTCTCCGTATCGTCATCCGCCGGGAGCTTGCGACCCACCACAAGGCGGTCATCTATACCGACCCTGACCGGCGCCTCGCGAAGGCCTGGGGAATGGGAGACTGCAACAACAGGTTCGTTGTCATTCTCATTGATCCGAACCGGCGGGTACTCCTCTACAAAAAAACAAGAATGACCCGGCAGGAAATCGAATGGGCCGTGCAGACGATTGCAAGCCATGTAAAAAACGCTCTTGAAATGGCAGGGGAAGTTTCGCGTACCGCATCAGCAGAATAACCGATAGTGTAGTCCTTATTCACTCCGATCACCCCCTGTCCCGCTAAAAAGCGCTTCCGGCGGGCCAGGGACGTAGAGCTTTAAAAATTCCCGTTACATTTTTTGTCTTTACAGGGAGGCCCCTGTTTCCAATGGTGCAGTATAAAGCAAAAAGGAAAAAATACTCTATGATACTACAGGGATTTACCGTTGGGAACAAAATACAGGAAAAACTCCTGGTTACACTGGCCGGGGTAGTCGGAGACTACGCTCTTGAAACCGCAGGACCCCGGGAGCATACCGATGAATTAATTGTAATGGGAGTTATACGCAGAAGTTTGAGAAACACTCTTCCCTGTCCCCTGAAGGAGATCGACACGGTCCACAATACAGCAATACCTGAACTCTTCAGAGGATGTATCAATGACCTTGTGGATTACTTTAGCCTTGAGGAACACCGGGGGGCTCTTACCGAAACATGCCAGGCAATTTATGAAGAATGGAAGAAACGGCTGCTAAAAAAAGCGTAACACTTCGTCAGGCTCACCCCTGGTAGTATCTTCCCCGCCGTGAATCAACTGTATCACTCGTCTCAAGCTCTGCAAAGCCGCCGCGGCAGGTTACCGCCATAACAAGTGAAAGCATCTCCATGCCGTCGAGAATATTGTTCCTCTGTCCTAAAAAGCAACCAGT
>CAZPEK010000394.1:0-3763 GCA_964585555.1 uncultured Leptospirales bacterium
TGTCGGGGGAGAATTAAAAAATTTCTTCGTTCTACAAAAGGAAATAGCCTTAAAACTTGCTAACGGAATGAAAATTAAACTTTCTCCCGAGGTTAAATCAAAATTATTACAGCGATACGGCACCAAAAACATTAATGCTTCACTTTCAAACTTCAAGGGAGAACAAAAACTCGAAGAATCAAAGGTGGAAAAAAATCTCGGCAAAAAGAAGGATTCAGACAAAAGAAAAAAAGAGGCCATTAAGCTTTTCAAAAAAGCTCTCGAGCATGATGATACCTACAAGCGGGCCAAAAAGAATTTACTTCAACTCTCTCATGCGATTCCAATGACAATCTAAAGAGGCGGATAGAATTCAGAAAACACCAACTGTAAATATTCCAGGAGGGTCTTTTGATGAAAAAATCATTTTCTTTATTAATACTTTGTACTTTCATTCTTTGCTTCAGCAGCATAAAGGCTGAAGCGAATGAAGAAAGCGGGACATTCATACTTGGAATGAAATTCTGGTATGCCGGCTGGGATTCTTCAGCCATTGGCGATGTCAAGAAGGATGTGTATAACGGCCTTGATGCCGGACTGAAAACAGCATTGGGCGATGACACCGTAACCACTCAAACAGGTGACAATTCTGCAGCCTTTGGCAACGGGTGGCTCACCGGGCCGATGATCGGATACCAGACCCCGGGAGGCAAATGGTCTTTCAGTTTCGCCTTTATGTGGTGGAGCAATTTTGCTCAAAAAATGGAGACCACCTATAATTCTCTTGTAGATCCGGCCAATCCTATGCCAGGCCTTGGAAATACAAATTATACAGTACCGGCAAATATTGATATTGAATTAAAAAAACGGGAAATTGATTTAGCCGTAAGCTATTCCCTGACTCAATACTTTAAACTCTTTACAGGATATAAATATTCCCTCATAGAAGTTGACGTAGCAGGCACCATAGATATAATTCACGAGTCTAACGACCTCTTTGACTCTCAAGCCAATGTCGATGTAACCGTACAACTGGCCACCCATGCATTCAGCATCGGAGGAGGCTATTTCTATCCTATTCTTGAATCATTAATTATAAGCACCCAGGCAGGTTTACTTCTTGGCAGGGGAAAAAGCAGCTCAGAGGACCGGGTGAACCTTGTCGAGAGTAAATCTAACTGGAATACAATGTTCGGCTTTAATACAGAGATTAATATTTCAAAATATTTTACCCGGCATTTTATCTTCCAGATCGGTTTCAGGTATCAGCCTTTTCATATCAATGGTGACTGGGATCATTTTTTCGGTGGAACAATGGCTGTTTTGACTGCTTTTTGAGTATATAGACCAGGGTGTTTCGCGGCAGGTCTTCATGGAATTGTCCCCTGGCCTGAGGCTCATTGCGGCAGAAGGTTGAGAAGCCCATTCCCCTTGTCTCGACTCCGCTCGACAACCGGGGCTCTTAGCGGCAAAAGACGCTGAAGCTTATGGGCGGTTGAAGGTTTGGTGCTTTGCTCACGGCCTGGGGTGCATGACGGCAGAAACTTTTATAAATTTTTGCTATACATTTTTTGTCAGAGCACTTAGGGATATCTAATTACTCTGATAAAAAAAGTTAATATTCAGGCTTCCAAATTCGTTTCTTCTTTATAGAACACATAAAGGAGAAAAAGATGAAGACCAACATCAGAATCTGCCGACCGGGATTAACTTATCATGTACGTTCAAGGTGCATAGAACTGCGTCCTATGCTTAAAGACGACGGGACAAAGGAATTGATGCTCCAGGTAATCTCATGGGCACAGGAAAAATATAACTTTGAACTCCATGCCTTTGATATTATGGATATTGACTTTATTTTTCTCATAAAAACTCTCAGAGACGGAGAAACCATCTCTCGCATCATGCAATATATCAAATCTCAATTTGCCAGAAAATTTAACGCACGGCACAACAGGACAGGTCCCTTCTGGAACGAAAGATTTCACGATGAAATAATTGATTTCTTAGCAGAACCGGCACAATCTTTCTTTAATATCATACAAACAATCAGAAAAAAAAACAACCGATATAGCTGCTGGTGCAACAATGAGATGTTAAAACATATTAATCAAAAAATAAATATTGAAATGGAAGTCGTAGCAGGGATTACTATCTCACATCATAAATTTTTCAAGACACTAGGCAATTCGCTTAAAGAACAGGCTGATGAATTGACAAAAATGGATTACGGATTGTCTCTTACATGAGATTGATGCATAGAAAACTGTTATGCCGCCGATCACCGCATGGGGATATAAAAATAGTATAAAGCTTGACGAATTGCAAGGGACCGGTGTAAAAAAACACAAAGTTCTTTAAAAACACACAGCCATAAAAAACATATTGAACCAAGAAGTTGAATTGACCCACCGGTGGGTCGATCAAAACAGAAAGATCAGAAGTATCCAAATCACCAGCCGGCCGGTGAAGAGTATGATCGGCTGAAGGTTCACTAATTTATCAAGGGTAATTAAAAATGAAAGAAAAGAGATTTCTAATTTGCTTAATCGGTGGAATTATAACCGCCACTATCTGCATTACAGGCGGAATCCTAAGGGAAGCAATCACAGGTTTTTCCTTTGGCCTCATCGCCTCAGTTCTAAACAGAATACTTATTGGCTTTACAATTGGAATCAGCAACCTGAAGAGTTTACATTATATTCTTCATGGAGCAATCATAGGAGGTATCCTGTCATTAACGATCTCCTTTACTTTTTTGCCCGGGGATATTTTAAGTTTTATTCTCTATACTTTTGCAGGTATAATTTACGGAATTTTAATAGAGCTTTTTTCTACCAGAATATTTAAACATGGCATTAAAGCTGATTAATACAGGGCATGTCAGTTGTAAATAGTACCGAAGGCTGTTTGCATGATAAAAAAAGCTAAAAACGTAAAACTGGCATATAGAAAATATCCTGAACCTGACGGTACCCTTTTTTATAAAAGGGATCTAAAAAAAGAAAACCAGGTAGAAATGTTATTTGATTATTGCCAGATACTTGAAGCCATTATTTTCAAAGAGGGCTGGGATTTTCTTATTAAAAAATACGGATACGAAAAGCTTTACCAGATAAACATTGAAAGCGGCTGGTTGGATTCCGAAAATATAAATGAATATAAAACAGATATTGAGTCTTATATAAACGGCTTACCCTAATGTTTTAATTTACACTACAAGGCTCTTAAATTTCTATTTCCCCATGATACTTCATCATTGAACAAGTAAACTTCCTCACCACCTTACCAAAATCTGATGCATCAGAAATTGAGTGATTGCTCACTCAATTTAACTTGACAGGCAGTCACATTAATTTTAAGATACCCGAAAATAAAGTTTTTCCAAAAACTTGAAATTTACAAAATTCTCTATTTCAAGGATTGAATCATGAAAACTTCCCCTCACACCACAACCGAATACAGGCAAAAAATCGAAAGCCACATCGCCGCCCTGCGCCATGACGTCCGCCGGATACTTGAAGCCGATTACAAAATGAATATCAACACGGCGGAAAAGCTTATGAAAACCTATTTCTCCCCCAGCTACCTCCCGGGGTGGTATTTTTTCAGTCACACGGCACCAGAAATCGCCAGCCATATCATTATCATCAGCCAGCTTCTCGATGCCAACAGGGAATACCTCCGCCAGGCCAGTGAAGACGGCAAAGCCATCACTTATTTTCTCAACATCGGGCGCGATTATCCCGGCAGGCTTGCCCGAATCATCAAAGAAAACATTGAC
>CAZPEK010000395.1:0-750 GCA_964585555.1 uncultured Leptospirales bacterium
AGGGGTGTATCGGTTCCCATTGAACCCGTTGGCTCCATGGCGCTTTTTGCCATGGGAATAATTATTTCATTAATGTCTTCCCTGTTGTAGCCGTGAATATGCTGAAGAATTCTCAGTTTCTCTTCAGGCATGTCGACTTTTATTTCTTTATCGAGCTCAATGTCCGAAATTATAACACGGTTTTCTTCTACCCACTGGCGGTATGGTTTCTGATGGGCAATTTGATTCTTGATTTCTTCGTCGGGAATAATTCGTCCTTCTTCGGTATCGACAAGGAGAAGCTTGCCGGGCATGAGGCGTCCTTTGTATTCAATTTTTTCAGGGGAGAAATCCTGAACCCCAACTTCAGAACCCATAACGATCATGCCGTCTTTGGTGATGACGTAGCGCGAGGGCCGCAGGCCATTTCGGTCAAGGGTGCCGCCGATGTACCTTCCGTCACAAAAAACCATTGAAGCAGGTCCATCCCACGGTTCCATGAAGGTTGAATGGAACTCATAGAAATATTTAAGATCTTCGGGAATAGGATTTTTATCATTCCATGATTCGGGAATCATCATCATCAGGGCATGGGGAAGTGAACGCCCTGTGGCAACCAGCATTTCAAGGGCATTATCAAAGGATGCTGAATCACTTTTTCCCGGTTCTATAACCGGAAGAATTTTTTTTATGTCATCGCCGAAAAGGGGAGAGGAAAAGGCCGATTCCCGGGCATCCATCCAGAAGCGGTTTCCCTTTACGGTATTGATC
>CAZPEK010000395.1:760-1279 GCA_964585555.1 uncultured Leptospirales bacterium
CCCAGCTGTTTTCTTGGATAGGTCTTTTACTTCATTGGCGACATGGGCCAGGATTCTGAAAGGCTGGGCAAGATCCCATGACGGAAAGGTGTTGGTGGAAAAACGAGAATGAACAAGGGAGATGGCGCTTTCCATCCGTTCATCACGCAGGTCGGGAAAATAACTTTTAACCTGGTCCGGGGCCAGCATTCCCTTGTAGACGATAGTCCGGGATGAAAGTGAAGGAAGGTAAAATGAAGATCCCTCCTTGAGATTCATGTTACGGATTGACACTTCCACTAATTTGCGGATGATATATGCTTTTCTTTCAAGAACGGCAGCATCTTGTTTATTTCTTCCGGTGAAAAAAATCTGGCGTATTTCAGGTTCGGCGTTCTTTGCGATTTCGCCAATGTTTGAATTGTCAACGGGAATGTCGCGCCAGGCAACAACCTTCTGGCCTTCTTCGCTGAGAATTCTTGCCATTTCAGTAATGCAGGCTTCCTTGTCTTTTGTATCAAGGTGAAGAAAAACAAAACC
>CAZPEK010000395.1:1289-3740 GCA_964585555.1 uncultured Leptospirales bacterium
TAATGAAGGATTAGATCAACCGATCAATGCTTATTTTTATCAAGGGGAAGAAAAACAAGACCGGTAGCATAGGTCCCCTGGTTGGGCAGGTCTTTAACTTCCTCTGCATAGAAGTCATGGGGAATCTGTATCATAATTCCTGAACCGTCACCGGTTTTGTTGTCAGCCCCTTCGGCACCCCGGTGTTCCATTCGCTCAAGGACTTCAAGGCCCCGTGTGATGATATCGAAGGATTTCTTTCCTTTTATATTGGCGACAAATCCGATACCACAGGCATCATGTTCATATGATTTGTCGTATAACCCCTGGTTTTGAGGATAGCTGTTCATCTGTCTGTACTCCTTTCTTGCCGGTTAAAGGTCTCTATTCTCCCAGGCTGGTGCCTGGTTTCTGCATTTTTCATACTGGTCATTTTCAAGATACTTAATGAGGCCTGTCAGCATCAATAAAAAAAAAGCATCACTTATAAAGCAATGTTACATCTGTGTAAAATAGTGATACATAAATGTATCAAACAGTCGGTAAGGCCTGTCTTTTTAGTTCTACTAAATAAAAAACAATAATATTAAGGAATACACAGCCCGTGCCTTTGGCCCTTGCCTATGATCAGAAGCATGTTAATCCGCGAGAGTCAATAATGGTGTGGCGCTGGAATCTGTAAACTATTATAATATGAGAGATGGAGAGAGTCAAGTTGCCGTTAGGCGAAAAGTGACGGGAAGGCAGTTTGGAATTCCGGGTGTCATTTTTCTAAGATGAAATCCTCAATCAAATCCGCTACTGTTTCAGCACCCCGTGTATTGATATGCAGCAAATCTATCAGGTAGAGAAATCCATTGTCCTCTGAAATTTCATCAAAGCTTTTACCGAGAAGGTAGTGACGGGCAAGGCCTTTGTACATTACCATATCAGGGGAATTTTTATAAATTACCTTTGGTGGTGTTTGTTTTTTTGCCAGGTTCTGGTCAATGGTGCTGTTCAAGGCCAGGATAACAATCTTTTGTTCTGCCCCTACCTCCCGGTTTATTGCACTGAACTCAGCTGCCCGGCGGTAGGCTTCACTGCTTCGTTCTTCGCCAATGGGGGGAAGGGTGAGAAGGGCAATCTTTGCATCGGTTTTTGATTTCAGGGAGCTGCATATTTCGGACAGGTTTTTTCTGAACCATTGAGCGTCACTCCTGCGGGGAAGTTTCATGTTTTTCATCTGCCTGAGAGAAACGCTTTCAATAAGGGTTCCGTTGGCATCATTGGAACCAATCAGTATAGTGATAAAATCGGGACGGCATGCTGCAATAATATCAATGCGCTGCTTAAGATTGTATGCCAGCTCAGAATTTATTCCCCCGTTTATAAAGGTAAAGTTTTTGTCTTTGAAGCGCTTTTCCAGAATATTAACATAGTTTATGCAGACTCTCCCGTGAGTGTTGCTGTCGCCGGCGCAGAAAACTATTTTTTTATCGCTCCAGTGATCTTTCTGGTTTTTTAGAAAATTACCGGGATTATTGGGGGGAAGTTTATTTGCGTCATGATCAATGTACAGATAGACGGCCACCGAAGCGATCAGGATTACTAAAAGCACAACGCTGAATGAGATGAGTGCGTTTTTCATAGTAAATACCCCCATTTGAGCTTTATTGTATGACAATGGATAAGAAAATATCCAGCAATTTTTATATAAAATTTAAGAATAAATCCTGTGAAGGAATGTTCTGGCCTCCGTATGGGCAGCCTGGTTAAGCTGATGGTTGAGTTCACCATGCCGTCAGCCTACAATAATAATGATTTTTTCATCGAAGAAAAACTTTTTTTCATATCCTACAGTATCCGCTTTTTTTGGAAAAGTATCGCTGTTGACCTTTCTTTTATCCGACCCTTTGCCTCTGAGGTAAATAAATATCTGAGAATGGGATATCCCTATGTTACTTTTACTGTCAGATTCTAGACGCTGTTGAGCTTCAGAGGGGACCGCAGGTTTGCTTAAAGAACCTGTGGCTTCCCTGCCCAAAGAATCCTTTTATTTTTAATGATTGTCTGTTGATTTAATATATTATATAATTAGTCTATTCCAGAGTAGTCAGTAAATGTGTTCCCGGAGAAATAACTTGACCCTCAGGGACATCCTGTTTGAATGTACTTCTCTATAAATAATAAACTCAGGAAGCATATATCTCATGAATAAATTTGTCATAACACAGCATTTTATTGAATCAGTTGAAAAGAAATTTCGATTTCTTGATTCTGTTTTTCTTGGTCTTCCTTTAGAAGGGATGCCTTCGGGAAAGATTTTATCTGAGTTTCACAACCATGTTAACGAGCATATTGACAGTGCTGAAAAGCCCGGGGATATCATTGAGTCTTTTTTCCCCTCTGATTTGTCTGAAGAGGCTGTCATTGATAATCTGTACCAGGTTATCAAATATGTAGAACGGGAGGTGGTGTTTTTCGATGCGG
>CAZPEK010000396.1:0-3738 GCA_964585555.1 uncultured Leptospirales bacterium
CAACACTTATCGGGTTGTTTGCATTAGTCTTTCTCAACAAAATAGAAAGACTATACGCGAAAGATTCTTATCGGGTGTTACAGGTATTAACTTCTATCGACACTGATATGACCAAATTAATAAATACCGTCAAGAGAAAGTACGTTAAAATAATATACCTCGATAAAGAAAGAGACTATAACGAAAATACTATAAAGGCTACCTTTACAATACGATTAAACAACAAAGGTATAACTGATAAGTTATCCCATGAATTAGTCTGTGACCTGGAAGAATCGAACATTAAGCTTTTTAAAATTAAATGGACACATCAATAGCCTTCAGATTACCACCATTTACAAGTGAACTATATCAGGGGAAAAGCTTTTTAAACTCTTCGCTTCTTGAAGTCTTAAACTCAACATACTGTCCCTTCGTCAGGGCCGATTCGGGAATCGGAATAGGAATTAAAACTTCCTCTCCCTTCTATTCAAGTTTCATATTATGAAGGTGCTGAGCAAAAATCAAATAGCCCTTTGCCAGGGTTTTATCAAGTTGGGTATCATCATTAACCGCTCCATAGCTTATTACGTGACGAAGAACATGATAAGCTTTTCGAAAGGGAACCTTCTGGGCGATGATAATTCTTCGGCTGGTTACCCGAACCCTGCAGCCTCTAAAGAGAGCAGTACCGGGAGCCCCGCCCTGTCTAACGGTTACTTTATCTTCTTCAAACAATATCTCTTCGCCCGGGAGAAAAGGAAGTTTCTGTAATGTACTGTTGCGATACAGAAAGGCAAGAACAACCATAAGACAAAAGAAAACTATCAGTGCAATGACTTGTATGCTCATAACAGGCTCCTTTACGTTACCCGGTTTTCCCGGGCTTTCAGATAATTGATACACATGTCCCTGACGCTTGCGGCGCGCCGGTACAGACTGTCGAGACGGGTATCATGGGAATTTTTCGAAAAAAGCTGCAGAAGCTGGTTGAAGGCATTATCAAGGTAATCGATTATCTTTTGCAGCTCGTTGTCTCGAAATGCATCATCATTAAACATTTCTTCTATCAAGGCTGAAATGCCTTCACCTTCAATGCGAAGACTCCTGACAATCTCAACATCAGAGATAAATTCGCGGCAATAAATTAAAAGCGTCCGCTGGTAATCGTCCATGCAAGACCCCTGTAACGCGTAGATAGTATTACGATCAAATATATATCCTGAACACAAATGTCTGTAAAGCAGAAAACCGCCGCGGGAACCGCGGCGGTTTAAGGTGAGATCGTTATGTGAAAGATTTAAGAACTGCAGGCTTAGAATTTAAATTCTGACTGAATTGACATGTTGTAGTCAGCATCGGCATCGCCGGTTTTTGAATAATCAAATATTACCGCAACCTGTGCCATTTTATTCAATTTGTATCCAGGACCGAAGAGAAATGATGTCGTGTTATCTCCAACATCGGGGAGGATCATCTGAAAACGTCCGATAAGAAGTATGGGCATTCCAGCGAGCTCTTTAAAATTAACATTTACCCATGAGTCAAGGTATGAATTTTTATTCTCTGTATCATAAAGGAAGTTGATACCGGCTTTGTACATTGTATCTACCCATGCAACACCGCCGCCAAACTGAGTTTCCTGTGCGCTTGAAACATCTTTTGCATACTTGAAGTACCCATTGATGAGAAGTTTCTTGCCGAGAGGCGTGATAGAAAGAACCGTATCAGAAGATTTTCCCGTGTTTTCATCACCGCCAATGTGCTTGTAGCCTTCACCGTTCAGGTACGCAGTAGTCAGTGTTGCGAAATCGAAAAATCCGAGAGATATTTTGGCACCAAGGTCAGCTGAATTGTTCAGCTTCTGTGCATCCATCTGGTTCTTAACTATCGATCTCATGCCGCCCATTTTGTCAGTAAGTCCGAGAATCGGGTTGCCGACCTGTCCCACTTGAAATGCAGTCTTGATGCCCGCAAGTGTGTCCTTGTACTGAAGGTAGGCGTATTTAACAAAAAAGAGACCGCGAGTATCAGTTTTTCCACTTCCATCCGCTGTATCTTCTTTTGCCATTGAGGCATCCATGACATCCATGGTTACACGGGTTGAAAGTTTTTCACCAATGTTCTTCTTGTAGGTAAAGTAGATTCGCTCAAGTTCAAAACCATGGATCTTTTTAGAACCGTCAGAATTTTGAAGATCAATGTTGTAATTCAGGTAAATATTTCCTGAGAGTTCCCCAAGACCATCGTCTTTTTTTTCTTCTGCAAATGCAGCACCTGATGCAAGAAATGCCGCAATCAGGGTAAAAGTAATAACTTTGAATTTCATATGTTCCTCCATAATTTGTTGTCTGTCCGGTTTTCTTTTGCGGGACAGACTGTAAAAGATATTCATGTAACTGGCTTATAAATACGAGGGGCGTGTAAGCATTTTATAAAGATTTCTTAAAAAAAGTCTTTATTTCCGGAAGTTAAATATCAGCAAAAGAATAAACTTCCTTCTGCAAAAAATTCTATACGTTAAGTTTTCTTATGATAAGATAGTCTTATGGACTGCTAAAGTAAAAAAAATTGCAGTTATCCGTAACCGGCGGGCTGATTTTTGTACTATAAATTGTGTAAAGAGAGAACTTCAATTATGCATACACCCCATATTTTCAGGAGAAACAAATGATTAAAGGAAAAAATATTATTATCCGGGTAATTCTCCCCATTACTCTGGCCCTTGGTTTCGGTATGACCATGGTCTACGCGGACAGATTTCTACAGGAAGCTGAAAGTCCCTCACCGCTGAAGAATAAATTTGATAATGTAAAGGGGCTCCAAAACGCCTACCATAGCATCTACAATCAGTATAAGGACAGCGTTGTATTCATCTCAACCGAAAAAACCATTAAAACCCGCTATCACAATCCCTTTTCAGATGATCCCTTTTTCCGGCAGTTCTTCGGTCCCCAGCGGCGCCCAGGCCCCAAAACCCGAAAGGCCCGGGGTCTCGGTACCGGATTCATCATTTCCAGTGACGGGTATATCTGCACGAATCACCACGTCATAGCCAACATGGATTTAGTTACCGTAAAGATAAATGACAAACAGTACAAGGCAAAGGTAATCGGATCAGATAAGCTGGTTGATATTGCCCTTTTAAAGATTAAGGGGAAGGGGAAGTTTAAGCCTGTCAGCTTCGGAAACTCTGACCAGGTCCAGATCGGTGATATCGTCCTGGCCCTTGGAAATCCCTTCGGCCTTGACCGTACCTTTACATCAGGTATCGTCAGCGCCACAAGCCGCCGAAGTGTAGACCAGATCGGAAACAGTCACATTCAGACCGATGCGGCAATCAACCGGGGCAACAGCGGCGGCCCTCTTATTAACTTAGACGGGGAAGTAATAGGCGTCAACCGGGCAATATACTCGCGCTCAGGAGGAAGTATCGGGATTGGCTTTTCCATTCCGACAAATATTGTCAAGGCTGTACTGAAAGACCTTAAAAAATACGGCAAGGTTAAGCGGGGGTATATCGGTGTATCCATCTCTCCCCTCACCCGTGAGTTTGCCCGCGAGCTGGGCCTGAAAAAACCTGAAGGCGCCCTCGTCGGCGGAGTGGAAAACGGAAGCCCCGCAGAACGTGGAGGAATCAAAATACGAGACGTAATAATAAATATTAACGATCAAACAGTCAGGGACTACCGTGACCTGATTGCAACGGTAGGAAAAACCAAAGTAGGAAAAACAATTAAAATTACAGTGTGGCGTGAC
>CAZPEK010000397.1:0-225 GCA_964585555.1 uncultured Leptospirales bacterium
GATCACTTTGATCTTATCAGGCTGACCGCAGATACGTACATGTTTGTATTTGCCGATGTGAGCGGTCATGGCCTTCCTGCCTATACAACATTGATTCGCCTCAGGTCTGCCATTACGCTGGCTGTCAATGAGATGCGAAAGATTTATGAGACAACGGGCCTGATGGATCACTCGGTACTTATCAGCAATATTGCCGCAAAGTTTACTGATATAATAGATGAGTCT
>CAZPEK010000397.1:302-3737 GCA_964585555.1 uncultured Leptospirales bacterium
CCGGAGTATGCTTTTTCCCATTGTAGTGCGGCGTAAAGGAAAAAAAGATTACAAAGTAGAAAATCTTAACTATCCACAGGATAACTGGATTCCCAGCAAGGGGTATCTTTTGGGAAGTGATATCCGTGCTCTTCTTGGGGACAGCTATCTTGATAATCCACGGTGTACCTATACCCTCAATGAGGGTGACGCAATCTTGTATTACAGTGACGGCATCATTGAAGCCTATCGGCATGACAGTGACCGGGATGAATTCGGTGATGAGGGGGTAGAAGAGGTGCTTCTCGACTATGCGGGGCTTCATCCCCAGCTGGCAGTTGATGGCCTTTTCAGGGCAGTTTATGATTATCTTGGTGCACCGGAATACCAGAAAGACGATATGACAGCGGTTATGATCTGTTTTCCAAAGGAGACCCCGGATTGACCCCTTGACAATAAAAGACTCCCAATTTTTAAGCGTAAAGTGACAAAAACAACAGTTTTGTCACCTAAAAGTCGAATATTTTTACAGTTGACTTTTTTCCGGCAGCATCAGCCCGGTAGTGAAACCGAAAACCATGCAACATCAGGAAACAACAATATATATGACAATTACAAAGAAGGAGGTCATACATGGATAATGTACTACAGAAAATCGAAGAACTGACCCTGGCTCACGATACTATTTCAGCTGAAATTATAAAAGCGAAAAATGTGAAACTCGGTCTGAGAAATGCCGATGGTACCGGTGTCGTGGTGGGAATCACCACGAAGGGAAGGGTTGTCGGTTATGAAAAAAATGCCGAAGGGAAAAAGATCCCGACAGAAGGAAAATTGTACTACAGCGGTTATGATATAGAAAAACTGGTAGAGGAAATTCACCTGAGAAACGGCTTCGGATATGATGAAATTGTTTATCTTCTTCTCACCAATGAGCTGCCAAATGAAGAAGACCTTGAAAGCTTTACCAAGGCCATGGCTAAGAGAAGGGCTTTGAGCAAGCAGGAGCGGAGTATTATTATGGAGGAAGTTCAGAATGACAACCAGATGTATGGTCTTCACAGTGTTGTCTCTCACCTGAACCGCTGTGATGCTGATCCTGATACTTTTGATATTCAGGGAGTCAGCCGTCAGTGCCTTAATCTTATTGCTAAAATGCCGACTATTGTAGCCTATAACTACAATGTGTCCCGGTTTAGAAGCGGGGAAGATCTGAGAATGGTGAGACCAAAGGCTGAAATGAGTACCGCAGAGAATTTTCTTTATATGCTCAAAGGTGCGATCCCTGATAAAATTGAAGCCCAGCTTTTTGATCTTTGCATGATTCTCCATGCTGAGCATGGGGGTGGTAACAACTCTACTTTTGCAGTACGGACTGTCTCTTCAAGTGGAGCTAATACCTATATGGCAATTACCTCGGGTATCGCTTCTCTCAGTGGACATCTTCACGGCGGGGCCAATGAATCGGTCATGAAAATGATGAAAGATCTTAAAAAATATGTGAAAGACTGGAATGACGAAAAAGCAATCCGGGCCTACCTGACAGATGTTGTCGAAGGCCGCGCCAATGATCGCACCGGAAAGGTCTATGGTCTCGGTCATGCGGTCTATACTCTTTCTGATCCACGGGCGATTATTCTCATGCGTTACGCCCGGGAGTTTACCAAGCAGAAGGGAAGTCTTGATGAGTTTCTTCTTTATGAAAGGGTCGACAGGATTGCCTCTGAACTTCTCAGTGAACGTAAAGGTGTGCCGATTAAGGCAAATGTCGATTTTTATTCAGGGTTTATCTATAAACTTATGGGTATTCCCCAGTCTCTTTTTACGCCAATTTTTGCCATGTCACGTGTCGCCGGCTGGTCGGCGCACCGTCTTGAGCAGATTGTTCAGGGTAAGATTATGCGTCCCGCTTATCTTGCCGCTTCGGATGTTGAGAATCATTATACGAAGCTGACAGAACGATAATAATCAGCTTCAGGTAATAGATCTTTTAATATAATGAAACCGGCAGCTGCCCTCTGGGCGGGTGCCGGTTTTTTATGCCCGCCTGCCGGCTTTCTGAAGCCTAAGTGCATCGTCGCCTTTGGGGCATTGTTGCCTTGAGGGGCTTCCTGATAATTTTGAATAGCCCTTAATGCTTTAAAGATTTTGAAATAAGACGCGGGCCGGCATAAATACACAGGATTACCGAAAGTAAAACAAAACATGCTGTAAATATTTGAAAAAACAGTGGTCCCGGTACAAGGGTAAAATATCCAATTATCAGGCTGGTTCCGAAATTCATGGACCAGTGAAGGATTACCATCAGCAGCAGGCTTTTTCGTGAATTGATATAGATCCAGGTATGGAATATGCTGATTGAAATAATCTGAAGCATGAAAACTATAAACGAAAGATCATACTGGGGCGCCCCCTTTATAAAGAAAAGGGGAAGATGCCACAGGCCCCATATCACTCCCAGCAGTACCCCCGAAGAGATTGCATTATATTTTGCCAGCAGTTTTTCAAGGGCAAATCCCCGCCATCCCGCTTCTTCGCTGACAGGACCGGGAATCAGTGTTGCCAGTAGAAGTATTACCATATTGCTTATGGTTCGGTTTGGGTTCTCCTGATAACTGTCAGCATGGATACAGTATATTATTCCGATAGTTATTGATACAATGACAGGTGATAGTGCTGCAAGGTACCAGAAGGGAGTGCTTCGCCAGATGAGAAACCTTTTAAAGAGATAAGACAGGCCTGTCCTTCCTTCATTAATGAATGTTACAATTACAGCGGCAATTGTTGGAACAAAGGCCCCGATAACAAAACCGGAAATCATTAAGGGATGTGAAAAAGGAAGTTTAAGAAATATTCCGGCTGCCGCCATGGTCCACATTGCGGTGAAGGTGAGTAGCAGGTATGTGGTGAGGGGGTATTTTTTTATCATTTATGTTTTCCATTAAATAGAACTCAATTGGATTTATTTAATATTTTAGTTAATAATTCGGCTGAAATTATATTTTTGGTATATGAATTCAAATATCCTGTCAATGCAAATTAAAAAGCTCAAAAATTTACTCTCCCCCTCTCCTTTCCTCCATTTTTAATGGGAGAGGGGGTGCCCCATCGGGGCGGGGGTGAGGGTCTGCCACTTAACGTAAAATGCAATAAAGTTTGACAAAAAATCTCCCTGCATAAAACTGTGGACACCCGGTACAGAAAACCGGGATAAAAAAAATTAAAAATATAACAGCATAAACAATCAGGGAGGACACACGGTATGGCAAAAGATGATATAGTCATTCTGTCGGGCTGTCGAACAGCCATTGGAAGTTTTGGACAATCTTTAAAAAATGTCAAGGCCTACGAGCTGGGGGCCATTGTCATGAAAGAAGCAATGAAAAGGGCGGGAGTCAAGGGCGAAGACCTTGATGATGTTATTTTCGGCGATTGTATTCAAACCAGCGAAGAGGC
>CAZPEK010000398.1:0-3726 GCA_964585555.1 uncultured Leptospirales bacterium
TACCGTGTTCAACTCAAGGAGAACACCGACTTTATTGTTAGAGTGAATATATGAGGCAACAACACCCTCAGTAGCCTCACGGCTCATTTTTTTATCAGCGGAAGCGAGTCCCTTCTTTCTCAGAAAATCTACAGACTTCTGCATATCTCCATCATTTTCCTGCAGGGCTTTCTTACAGTCCATCATACCTGCCTGGGTCTTTTCCCGCAATTCTTTGATCATTGCGCTTGTAATTTCGGCCACAATAATTCTCCTTAATAATTATCAGTTTTACAAAATATAATATCCGGTATTTCTACCAGGTGTCTTTTCCTTCAGGCTTTTCAGCCGGTGCTTCAGCTTTCTCTTCAGCTGCCTTTTCAGCAGGTTCTTCTGCCGGTGCTTCAGCTTTCTCTTCAGGAGCAGCATCAGCTTTTTTCTCTTCAGCTTCTTCTGCTTTTTCTTCAGGAGCAGCTTCGACTTTTTTCTCTTCGGCTTCTGATGCTTCAGATTCTTTCTTTTCTTCAGCTGCAGCAGCGGCTGCCATCTCTTCCTCTGCCTGTCCGCCGGAGTTTCCTTCTATAATGGCATTTGCCATAATATTAAGAAAAAGGGCGATGGCACGAATAGCATCATCATTTCCGGGAATCGGGTAATCGATTTCATCGGGATTACAGTTTGTGTCTACAACCGCAAAGATCGGAATACCGAGTTTCTTTGCTTCGTTTACCGCAATAGCTTCACGCTTCGGGTCGATGATAAAAAGAGCATCGGGAAGCTTCGCCATGTTCTTAATACCGGAAAGAACTTTATCCTTCTTGGCGAGTTCACGCTGAAGGTCAAGAATTTCCTTTTTAGTTTCAGCATCCCAGATGTCACTTGCCTGCATCTTCTCGAGTTCTTTGAGACGGTCGATTGATCTACCGACTGTCTTAAAGTTGGTAAGAAGACCACCAAGCCATCGTTCTGCAACATAGTACTGCTCGCATTTATCCGCGTATTCCAGGATTGCACTCTGAGCCTGTTTCTTGGTACCTACGAAAAGTACCCTGCCGCCATTAGCAGCCAGTTCCTTCATTGCGGCATGAGCGATTTTTACACGCTGCATGGTCTTTTGAAGGTCAATAATATGAATCCCGTTTCGGGCAGTAAAGATAAACTGACCCATCTTCGGATTCCATCGTCGTGTTTGGTGTCCAAAATGTACTCCGGACTCTAAAAGAGCTTTCATTGATACTACAGCCAATTAAAGTACCCCCATATTTTCCGCCACCTGCAAACCTGCAATGCATATATATGCCTGCGGTTTTCCGCGGTGCGGTATAGTTATTAAAATATTGCCTGATTTCCACTGGAAAGAAGGCAACCGATCCTTAAGATCGATTTACATTGCGTCTCTCTTCACAAAAGACACAGAATAATCGCTGGCGCGACCTAAACCTTTCGAAAGAGGATAATCCCGAGGATCATGCCCGCTATAGACGAAAGATTTATTTTTAAGGCAAAAGAAACGACTTCAAGATTAAAGCCGACTGGTCCGGTCAAATTATGAGTAATAATTGACAGGGCGGGGACAGCTTTTACAAGCAGGGCTCCCAGTGCAGACCCGAGAATGGCACCTATTATAAGAAATGCAATAAAGTACCAGCTGTTTGATCTGTCAAAGGTCATCTGCCACCGTCCTCATATGTAAAGCAAAGACGACGATGCGCTCTATTTGTCAAGGTTTTTTTCCTGTTTCAGGCCACTTCCCCGGCGGAGGGGCTATTTTAACGGGAAGTGGCTTTGGGCCACATAACCTGTTCTGCCCTCACCCCTGCCCCTCTCTCATATATGTATTCATAGTTTTATAGATAATTCCTGCAGGAGAGAGGGAAAACTGAATAGACTATAGACTCAGTTGATGACTACAGCACCCTCTCCACAAGGAAGTAAAAGAAAGTAACATTGCCGACATAGAGAACCATAACAAGGAAAGCACCGGGGACCTTTAGCCAGTGAGATCTATCCTTTATCTCTTCCCAGCACCTGTAAGCGCTGAGTCCAAGTATAATCTCCGGGACTATTATATAAACAGCACTGTATCCAATCATCTTAACATTCACTGCATACCATGAAGGAAGAAGCCAGACTGTCTGCTCAGACACAAAAAATATAACAAGGGCGGCTAGCCCCGCTGTCAGATAAGCTGCCTGCCTTGAAATCTTTTCATGGATGCGTCGAGAAATAAATAGTATTAAAAACAGGGGAATCGTCCAGAGTCCTGCCATGTAACCGGCAACAGAACCAATCTTAAAAAGGCCGTCTTCTGGAAAAACAATGGCCTTGAGCAGGTCTGCAATTATCCAGTCTGGAAAGACCTGAAAGAGGCTCAATATAGAACAAAATAACCAGATGCCAAACCATTCACTTTCTTTTTTTATTATTCCATATCCAGCCATTACAACGTTATAAACTAAAACCAGAAAAAAAAGCTTAACTCCAACTCCAGGATTATATGGCAGGATAAGGATTATAAAACAAAGAAAACCAAAGAGCAGATGAATTTTAAATACATCCTTTTCTGTTTGATTAAATTTTGACAGCATGATTTTACCTCACTCTCATATTATCCGTTAATAATCGCCAAACTGCCCTGCCATCTAGCGACACATGAATCGTAATAGTTCGATAAGCTCAGATCATGCAGGACTTTGAAAAATTCAACAAACCAGATTATCACTCTTTTAGAACAGGATAGTCCGTATACCCCTTTGGCCCGGGAGTGTAAAATGTATCCTTGTCCCATTCTGCCGTTTCAGCCATCGCTTCAAATCGCTCAACAAGATCCGGATTAGATATAAAAAGTTTTCCATAGGCCACCATATCTGCCAGGCCATCAGCAATAACTTTGTTTCCCGATTCCCGATCAAAGGCTGAATTGATAACAAGAGTTCCTTTGTATATGGGCCTGTAACGCCGGGCAATATGAGGCTCAGCTTCCGGAATATGTGTCACGTCAGTAAATGGCTCAGAAAGATGCAGATAAGCCAGGTTATAATCATTAAGTTTTTCTACAATATAATCAAAGGTGGGAATACTCTCTTCATCAAGAGTCATCCCAAATACTCCATGGAGGGAAGGATTAAGCCTTACTCCAATACGATTTTCAGGCATATATTTTTTTATCTCATCAATTACTTCAAATAAAATTCTCGCCCTCTTCTCAATTGAACCGCCATATTCATCTGTGCGAACATTTGAGGTTCTACTGAAAAACTGATGGAGCAAATAACCATTAGATGAGTGTATCTCAACACCATCAAAACCCGCTGTCATAGCATTTTTCGCTCCCTGTCCGTAATCGCTTATAGTCTTTTTTATTTCATCAACAGTCATGGCTTTGGGTATCACGGTATCCTTGAATCCCTGTGGAGTATAGGATTGAGAATGTGGATTCAATGCAGACGCTGACAAAGGCAGTTCTCCATTATGAAAATCAGGATGAGACATACGGCCAACATGCCAGAGCTGAATAAATATTTTTCCTCCCTTGTCATGTACTGCTGTTGTTATCTTTTTCCATCCCTCCACCTGTGCATCTGAATAGATGCCCGGCGTGTTTATATAACCAACTGCACGCTCTGATATCTGAGAACCCTCAGTTATAATCAGACCTGCCGAAGCCCTCTGAGCATAATACTCAGCCATTAGATCTGTAGCAACCTTTTCAGGGTTATCTGCCCTGCTGCGGGTCATTGGAGCCAT
>CAZPEK010000399.1:0-3721 GCA_964585555.1 uncultured Leptospirales bacterium
ATGGTTTCAGAAAAGGGAAGGCTCCTGTTGAGCTTGTTGAGAGAAAATATGCAGAATATGCAGATCAGGAAGTAATAGAAAACCTGATGAAAAGCGGCCTTATCGATGCAATAAACGAAAAGCAGCTTAATCCTATCATCGAACCGATCTATGATTTTGAGAGCATCACCAGGGGAGAAGCTTTTACTTTCAAAGCCATCATTGAAGTCTATCCAACGGTTGAACTTGGAAAATATAAGGAAGTCGCGGCGGATGAAAAAGTTTGCCAGGTTACTGACAAGGATATAGAAGGGGAAGTTGACTCCATTAGGGAGCGATTTGCTGAAGTTGAGAAAAGGGAAGACGATGCTAAGGTTGAAAACGGCAACCTGGCAAAAATAAAGGTTAAGCGTCTTGATGTAGAAGAAGAATCGGAAGAGGCTGCTTTCCGGGATTACAGCATTGTGGTAGGGAAGGCAACAGATGAGTCAGCCCTTGATAAAAAAATAGTCGGCATGAAGGTTGGCGAAGAGAAAAACATAGAAGTCAAATATCCGAAGGACTACTACATTAAAGATCTTGCAGGCCAGAAGGTTAAATACCAGGTGAAGGTTGAAGAATTAAGCAGCATGACCCTTCCTGAGGTGAATGATGACCTGGCTGTACAGGCCCAGTACGAGTCAGTTGATAACATGAAGGCTAAAATTCAGGAATACCTTGATAATTATATTGTCAACCGTACCCGTGGAGAAGCAAAGGCCAAACTGATTCAGACAATTGTAGAAAACAGCACTTTCGATCTTCCTGAATCTATGATTCGTGCTGAAATGGGGGCTATTTTTAGAAAAACAAAGGATAGAATATCTCAGCAGTATGGACTTCCGCCTGAGACCCTTGCGGAATATCCAATGGCTGAATTTGCAGAAATGATGGATATGTCTGCTGAAGATTTTGAGGGAAAAATTAGAACTGAAGCTGAAAATTCAGTAAAAACGACCCTTGTTCTGTCAGAAGTAATGCGTAATGAAGAATTAACTGTTTCTGATGAGCAATTTGACGCTTTTGTCGATAAATATGCCAGGAGCAGCGGAAAAGCCCTGGAAGAGATTAAGGAAATCATTCAGCAGAATAATTCAAGAGAAAACATCGAACAGGAGCTCCTTCTCGAAAATGCCATGGATTTTATTTATGACAATGCAAATATAAAGAAGTTGAAACCTGTTACCCTTGAAACGTTAATGCGGGAACAATAAATGTAACAAAGGGGCCCGAAAGCCCCCTATATTTTTGATATGTAAAAAAAGGATTGTTAATTTACTGTCCTCTTTGCCGAATTAATAAGTAGAAACTAAAAAAGAGGTGCTTATATGAGTCTTGTACCTATAGTAGTAGAACAGACGAGCCGTGGCGAACGGTCTTATGATATTTATTCCCGTCTTCTTAAAGACAGAATTATTTTTCTCGGAGAGCAGATTGATGACCATATTTCGAGTCTGATTATTGCCCAGCTTCTCTTTCTTGAGGCTGAAGATCCCGATAAAGACATTTTTCTCTATATTAACTCCCCCGGTGGTGTGGTTACCTCTGGACTTGCCATTTATGATACAATGCAGTATATTAAACCCGATGTTGCAACAATCTGTATCGGACAGGCTGCTTCCATGGGTTCCCTGCTTTTGAATGCAGGAGCGGCAGGTAAAAGATCAGCTCTTCCTAATTCACGTGTCATGATTCACCAGCCCATGGGAGGGTTTCAGGGACAGGCATCGGATATAGAAATTCATGCCCGGGAAATAATAAAGGTTAAGAAGAATCTTAATGAAATCTATGCTAAACATACGGGTAAAAAGATCGCCCAAATTGAGAAAGACATGGATCGGGACTATTTCATGTCAGGCGAAGAAGCCCGAGAATACGGATTAATCGATAAAGTTATTGAGCGAAAATAAGTTCAGGAGAGACCATGGCATCTAAGAAAAAAGAAATGAAACCAAAACTTTTTTGCTCTTTCTGCGGCAAAAGCCAGGAAGTGGTAAAAAAGCTTGTTGCGGGACCTGATGTTTATATTTGTGATGAATGTATTGAATTATGCAACGAAATTGTTGCCGAAGAGAGCAGTCAGACCTTTGAAAGCAATTTCAGTAATCTTCCGAAGCCCCGGGAAATAAACGATATTCTTGATCAGTATGTAATTGGTCAGGATGAGGCTAAAAAGATTCTTTCTGTTGCGGTTTATAATCATTACAAACGCATTTTCAGCAATAACAATCTCAAGAAGAACGATGTTGAATTGGAAAAGAGTAACATACTGCTTACCGGTCCTACAGGATCAGGAAAAACTCTTCTTGCACAAACCCTGGCCAAAATACTCCAGGTTCCCTTTGCAATTGTTGATGCCACATCCCTTACTGAAGCCGGTTATGTTGGTGAAGATGTGGAGAATATCCTTCTTCGCCTGATTCAAAATGCCGACGGAGACATCAAAAAAGCTGAGATTGGCATTATTTATATTGATGAAATTGATAAAATTTCCAGGAAAAGCGACAATCCATCCATCACCAGGGATGTATCTGGTGAAGGGGTACAGCAGGCGCTCTTAAAAATTATTGAGGGAACTGTTGCAAATGTCCCACCCCAGGGGGGAAGAAAGCATCCTCATCAGGAATTTATTTCAATTGATACCAAGAATATACTTTTTATCGTTGGTGGAGCCTTTGTCGGTCTTGAAAAGATTGTTCAGGAGCGTGTCGGCAACAAGACTATGGGATTTGAAGCTGATATCCATTCAAAACAGGATATGAAAGAGATGAATATACTCAGTCATCTCAGTCCCGATGATCTTATCCGTTACGGTCTGATTCCTGAATTTGTAGGAAGACTTCCTGTCCCTGCGGTTCTTGAGGATCTCGACCGGGAGGCCCTGATTCGTATTCTTACTGAACCTAAGAATGCTCTTGTCAGGCAGTATGAAAAAATATTTTCCTTCGAAGAGGTCGAGCTTCAGTTTAAAAAGGACGCCCTTGAAGAAGTTGCTGATATCGCTGTCAGCAGAGAAGCCGGGGCCAGGGGGCTGCGTGCGGTCCTTGAAAAGGTTATGATGACCCTGATGTATGAGATCCCTTCCCGTGAAAATATTGAGAAAGTTATTATTTCCAGAAAAACCATTGAAGGGAAAGAAGAGGCGGAAATCATCTACAGGGAAGAGGAGAAATCGGCATAATATCTGCTGTTTCTCTATTCTTCAGAGTGCTTCACTGCCATACTGGCGGTGAAGCACATTTTCTTCCTGAATCTGCATTAAAATTTACCGCACCTGCGTTTCCGGATTTTTTATTTACAAACAGGCTTTAACTGAGTATACTTATATTGTTATAAAGAAAGGCTCCCCGGCCATTGGAAAATCCGGGGATATTGAAGAGGATTACAATGAAAAAAGATATAGAGTTTTCAAAAAAATACCCGCTGCTTCCCCTCAGGGATGTAGTTGTTTTCCCTCATATGATTGTGCCGCTTTTTGTCGGCCGTGATAAGTCTGTTAACGCCCTTGATAAAGCAATGAAGGGCGACCGTTTGATTGTTCTGGCTACACAGAAGGATGCACAGATCAGTGTACCGGAAAGAAAGAATCTTTATGATGTCGGGACCGTGGCTGAAATTCTTCAGCTGCTGAAGCTTCCCGACGGCACAATCAAGGTTCTTGTTGAAGGTATTACCCGGGGCTATATTTCTGATTTTGAAGCCC
>CAZPEK010000400.1:0-281 GCA_964585555.1 uncultured Leptospirales bacterium
ATATTTTTCTGTATTATTTTTGCCAACTGCAGATCTTTCTGTACTGTCTCATAGCTGAACCTGAGACGTCTATGGGCCGAAACAAGATCTCTATATAATTTATCATCTCTGGAAAATATAAAATCCCTGGTTTTTGCGGCAAAAAGCCCGGTAAGATGAACTGTAGCAAGAATCCATCCATCACTTGAAAGAACTCCCCCTACAGTATCAAAGATACTTGAGGCTGATGCCGCAATAAAAGATGCACCGATGAGGTAAATACTGGTTATTAAGAGAGATGC
>CAZPEK010000400.1:291-3720 GCA_964585555.1 uncultured Leptospirales bacterium
AATAATGGCAGTCTTCCAGTTAACCCTGGGAATACTGTAACATATAAATATCAGTATTGTAAAAAAGAGGAAACCCGTTTCACGTGACGTCCTCATGCCCGTCAAGACAGCCTGCAGAAGGATTATGCCCCCAAGTACCATCATCAATATAGAAACGGATACTGATAATGAAATTTTAAACTTTTTTTTGCCCGCAAGAAAAAATATCAATAAAAATAGCACCAAACCGGCAATTAACGCAAGAACCTGTCCTCTTTCCAATGATCCCTGAAGAAAATGAATATAAAGGGAATTTAAAATAATAATGCATATTGACAGAATTATTCCATGACGAAAAATAATTCCAGTTGTAGATTCACTTTTTCTAAAATATTTTTTTTTCATTACTCAATGTCTATGCCAATAAGAGTAATGTCATCATACACCGAAAGTTTATTACTAAATCCGATATGATTTGCAAGGGCGTCAAGAAGTGTAATTATAATAGCCGTTGTTTCCTCTTTTTTATGTTTTTCTAAAATATCCAAAAGCCTTTTTTCCCCAAACTCTTCTTCCTCACGGTTAAATTCTTCATAAAGACCATCGGTGAAAATAAATATCCGGTCACCCTTTGAAATCTTTTCCCGTTTGATTGTGTATCCCGCATCAGGAAGAATGCCAACCAGCTTCCCGGTATGAGAAAGTTTTTCGATAGAATCTTCCTTTATCAAATACTGATCAGGGTGACCTGCTGAAGAATAGACGATATGGCCATTATTCAGATCAATATCAACAACAAAACATGAAAAAAATACATTCAGAGACTCATAAAGTTCGATAAAAGAATTATTCAGGTTTTCCAGTAAAACATTTATCTTTTTATAATGTTTTACTTTCTCATACTCTCCTTTAATAATCATTGTAACCAAAGCCGCCTGTATTCCATGTCCCGCAGCATCGGCAAGAAATATCCGGTAAAGCCCCTTTTCCACTTCAATTACATCATAGATATCACCACCGACTTCATTCATTGGATAGTAGTGAATATGACATTCTATACCCTGTTTTTTCTGAATAGTTTTAGGAAGAACTCTGTTTTGAATTTTTTTTGCCAGAAGAAGGTCAGCCTGTGTCTGACTGTAAGCGGTATTAAGCCGGTCATAGGCATTCTTTAATTCTTCGGTCCGCTCCCGTACTTTTCTTTCTAGATTAGCCCTGATTTCATTAATTTCAATGGCCGCCTTATTGTAATGCCTGGAAAATGCTACCAGCTCCCTGTCTGAGAAGGAGGGGAAGTAAAGACCGTTTCCCCCGGCGGCAAGATTCTTCGTGGCCCTGTTTATTTTGCTCAGCGCCAGGACCATGGTATTATTGGAGAGGTATATTAAGAAACCTATCGCCAGAATGCTGAGGGCGATAAAAATAAAAATCTGCAACATCGGCTTTCTGCTGTAACGCACCAGGACAGTAAGTATTATCATACTGAAAAAGACAAGAAGCAGTGTTAAAAAGGATTTACATTTAAAGCTCATGAAAAACCGGGTATTGAGGGTCCTGATACGGTAGAAGAGTAGACTTTCAAGACGCTCCTTAAATCCCCCAATCAGGTATTCAGTTATATTATAGGTAAAATACCCTATTATCAGTGAAGCAAAGATTCCTCCAAAAACAATCGGGCCTATTGTCCCGATGTCTTTGTCATACCATATTACGGCAAGGCTAAGCTGGACTATTACGATTATCGTATAGATAGAAGCAGCGATCAGATTGCTCACAGGGAGGGAAATAAGTACGGTATAGAGTCCCTGCAGAGTCGTACTGTCCATTTCCTGGTGGTTATTGAGAATTCTGCTCCCTGTCAGGTAGGTATTTAAAAAACGTATTGATGAAGAGAGACCTGAAAAACCGAAACGGTGCAGAGCCCCATAATGAATCAAATGTGTACAGACTGCAACAGTAGTGCCGACCAGCAGAACCAGAAGGAAGAAGAAAATATCATTATTATTCCTCGCGGGTACGACAGCATAAAAAAGATAAAAGCCATAAAATGCCGCTATCCATGAACCGGCAGTTGAAAAAAAGGCTATTGCAAAACCGAAGGATATTTTTGCTGATAATTTATAAAATAATCGGATTATCATAATATTTTTAACAGCGGGAAGGGACAGGCTGGTTTTTATAATTCCTTATCAGTTTATTTAAAAGTAATAAATAGTGATGCATAAATTAATTTTGTAAATACATTTTTGGTCATTGCAGTAAGAATACAGTCAATTTAACAATTTATTTTAATAAAATTAGTATTATATGAATATTTACACATAAAATAATCTCTAGGATATAAAAATTTAAACATTTATTGACATTTTTACGGTACAGTAGAATACTATACGTAATGATAATTTGAAGTTGCAGCAATAAAATGAGATACTCATGATGCAGACTGCATATTTATATGATGATATTTATCTTAACCATGAGACCGGGTGGGATCATCCCGAGTGCCCGGAACGATTGCTTGCTATAAACAAAAGAATCACTTCTGCTCCCTTTTATAAAGAACTCCTCCTCGTTTCACCTGAAGAACCTGCCATCGAAATAATCGAAGCGATACATCTTCCGTCGTATATTAAGCGAATTCAAAAAGAGATCGAATCAGGGGCCCAGTATCTCGATACCATGGACACAACAGTATCCCATGGTTCTTTTAAAGCCGCCCTTATGGCTGTTGGAGGGGCAGTTGCCGTCTGTGATCTCGTCGGCGCAGGCACGGTTAAAAACGCCTTCTGTGCCCTCAGACCACCGGGACACCACGCGGAGAAAGACTATGCCGAGGGATTCTGTATCTTTAATAACATTGCCATTGCTGCGGCGTACCTGAAAAAAAACTTCCTTTATGAAAAAATCGCAATTATTGACTGGGATGTGCACCATGGGAATGGAACACAGCATTCATTTTACGAAGATGATTCAGTTTATTATATCAGCCTTCATCAATTTCCCCACTTTCCCGGAACCGGTGCCATCCATGAACGAGGCACGGGAAAAGGGGAAGGGTTTACCCTCAACCTTCCCATGAGCGCCGGAGATGGAGACAGTCAGTATATCAATAACTTTCACTCCAGGATACTTCCTGAACTTGAAGCCTTCAAACCTGACATAATACTGGTCTCAGCAGGCTATGACGCGCACCGGGCTGACCCTCTCTCTTCCATCAACCTTACGACAGGCTGTTTCTATGAAATGACCTCACTGCTTATGGAAGTAGCTAGCACATTCTGCGGCAGCCGGCTCATTGCCTTCCTTGAAGGGGGCTACAACCTGGATGCCCTGGCCAATTCAGTTGATAAAACGATCCAGGCGCTCCTTGGTTTAAAGCTCAAATAAGTCCACACCATCACAACCGGCACTATAGCGGGATAATTTTTACATGAGTATTTAAAGAAACAT
>CAZPEK010000401.1:0-3686 GCA_964585555.1 uncultured Leptospirales bacterium
CGGGAAATAATCGAGATGATGCGTGAGAAGCTCGGTCCTGATTATCCCCTTACCATACGCATGGCGGGAAATGATTTTGTCCCCGGAAGCAACACTGACCGGGAAATGCCCTTGATTGCAAAGGTCTATGAAGAGGCAGGGATTGATGCGATTAATGTTACCGGGGGCTGGCACGAATCGAGGGTGCCCCAGCTTTCCATGGAACTTCCCCGGGGCGGCTTTGCCTATCTTGCATCTAATATTAAACGTAGCGTGAATATTCCGGTCATGGCATCAAACCGGATTCCCGATCCCTATACCGCAGAAAAAATTTTGAGAGACGGTATGGCTGATATGATAAATCTCGGTCGTGTGCTTATCGCTGATCCCTACTGGCCGGAGAAGGCACGTCAGGGCCGAGTCGATGAAATTCGCCCCTGCGTCAGCTGCTCTCAGGGATGTACTGATGAAATTTTCAGTGGACGGCCGGTATTCTGTGTCGCCAACTCACGTGCGGGATTTGAAGGTGAAAGAAACATTTTACCGGCAAAAAAACCTGTTAATGTTATGGTCATCGGCGCCGGTCCCGCGGGAATGGAGGCGGCATATCGGGCCGCTGAAGCGGGATACAAGGTGGAGCTTTATGATAAGGCAGATGAAATCGGCGGACAGCTCTGGATCGCCGGTACGCCGCCTCATAAACAGGAATTATGGGAACTCATCCGTTATTATGACACCATGCTTGATAAATTTGAAGTCGAGGTGATCCTTGAGCATGAAGTCGATATTGAATTTATAAAAGAGAAGAAGCCCGATCTTGTTATTGTTGCAGAAGGCGCTGAGCCCCTGGTACCGCCCATTGATGGTATCGATGATCCTTCCGTGGTAGACGCCTGGAAGATGCTGGCTGACGATCCGAAGATCGGTGATAAGGTCGCGGTAATCGGGGGCGGTGCTGTAGGCCTCGAGGTTGCCGAGTTTATTGCTTCAAAGGGAACCATTGACGGAGAGACACTGAGCTTTCTTTTTAAATACAGTGCAGAAGATGCAGATCGTCTTCATGAACTGCAGAGCAAGGGAACCAAGGACGTAACGGTTTTTGAAATGATGCCGAAGGTCGGCAAGGGTGTCGGGAAATCAACAAAGTGGATTCTCCTTGGCAACATTGACGCCCTTGATGTTGAGACCGTTACGGATGCACGGGTTATTTCAATAGACGGCGGCACGATAACCTTTGAAAGAAATGGAAAAACTGAAAGCATGTCCTTTGATACGGTAATTAATGCGGCAGGGTCCCGTTCGGTTCATAAGGTTTCTGATGCCATGAAGTCTGCGGGGATTCCCTTTGTTCAAATAGGCGATTGTGTTTCTCCACGGCAGATAAACAATGCGATACATGAAGGCTATCTTGCGGTGATGAACATCGGACAGGAATAGTATTAAGAACAGATATCTAAAAGGGGTACCTGTCAGGGTGCCTCTTTCTGTTTGTGCAACGAAAATAACCTGCTCTGCAGGTTTTTCCAAAATGCTTTAACTTTGAGTAGATAAAAAAACCTCCAGAGTTATAGTTGGTACGGCATCCAACCGCAACCAGAAATAACCGAGGAGGTTTTTAAAAATGGATAAAAACACCTTGGTTTATACGATCTGTAATTGGAAGTATCATATAGTTTTTGCACCCAAATTCAGAAGACAAATTATTGCCGCGCATTTGATTATTTAACGAACTGAATTAGCGGGCAACAACGACTACATCAAGGCATTGATTAAAGGAATCTTCTGCATCGTTATAGGATGTCCAGTTACTGCCGCTCATATTGTCCATCCTGATTATCCTGTTGTTGCCAAAGTCTGCTACATAGATACGTCCCTCCGAATCCAGATCGATTCCATAGGTTCCCCAGAACTGACTGTCGCCAGAACCGTATTCTCCCAGGGCAACAGCTCCTGTCCCGGACATATCATCCATACGAATAACTCTGTGGCGATTGGTATCAGAAAAAAATATTTGTCCTGAAGAGTTCTGAGCAACATCAATGGGACCGTCGAGGGAAACACCTGACACGGAACTATCAAAGACCGTCCAGTTACTGCCGGTCATATCATCCATCCTGACAAGTCGGTCACCACCGCACTCGCCGATATATATTTGACCTGTCGATGTAACGAAAATTCCATAGGGAAAATCAAATTCATCACCAGCTGGACCTCCATATTCAATCCAGTTTGTCCCTGACATGTCATCCATGCGAACAATGCGATTATTGTATCTTTCTGTTACGTAAATTTTTCCTGTTCCATCAACATATATTCCCCTGGGATTTGAAAACTCATTGGAAACAGGGCCGCCATATTCAGTCCAGCCGGTGCCCTGCATATCATCAATACGGACAATTCTGTTATTACCTGTATCGACGATATAAATTTTCTTATCTGAAGTGATAAAAAGACTACGGGGATCATTAAAGTTCCCCTCGCCGGTACCGTATGTCCCGTAATTGATTCTCCCGGTTCCTGCCATATCGTTTATGCTCACAATCCGATCATTGTTAGTGTCTGCAATAAATATTTCTACAGACAAGCCATTGGAACCATCAGAATCCCTGCATGATAAAGTAACTGCTAAGAGCAAAATAGCCCCCGGTAAAATTATTCTTTTCATAAAGACCTCCGCATTTATCCTGTTATGCTGCTATTTTTAAGATACATTATATGTAAATAAAAAAAATTTTTATTTATAAAATAAAATCTTAAAAAACGTTGCGTGTTCGGTTGTCGTTCTTTAACGTCCTGTTAACCTGGCACTTGGTCTTCCATGCCCATCGCTTTTTGTCAATATTTAATCCTGAAGTTAAGTTTCGAATAACGTATTGTTAAGCTATTGTTCACAATAAAATGTTAAGAGAACACCCTCAGTGCCCTCTCCCATATTTACATAACATGAAGGCTGAAACAAGTAATGAGGGAGAGGGTGGATTCTGTAACCTGAGCAGGAAGGTTTTAGCAAAACCCCATCTTCGGTGATGATGATCTAATCCCTGCTGACGAAGTAGTATAATCCTGTTCTGTCAGGGGATTATTACCCGCTTCTGAAGCAGTTTGCCTGCTAGCTCTTTTTTGAACTCCTTCCTGTTGGGATCGACTATTCTGATGTCCGTACTTTTCATTCTCAAAAGGTAGCGTCCTCTCTTTTTGACTGTTACCTTTATTGTTTTATTGTACAGACCAGCGTAGATTCTGATAGAATGTGTGCCCTGGGGCGCTATGAGTACCAGGTATCCCCCCTGGTCTATCTCTGCTGTTTTTTTACCGTTTACGTCAATCTTTGCCGCCATCATGGCCCCGACCAGGGCTTTTTCTCTTGAAACATAGATCACACCCATCGTATTTCCGGCTTTCTTTTCGGGCTGAAAAACCGGCCCTTTTGCAGTGGAAGCACATCCTGTTAGCATGACAGACAGTAGTGCTGCTGTTGCAGCGATAATTGCTGTTTTACAATACATTGTTCTCCTCCGTTTAAAAATATTTGTATTCGTTTCGTGAAGATGGAGTGCTGTATAAAAGTTAAGTATCTGTCAGGAAATATCAAATTATATTATTTTTAAGGAATAAAAATTTAAAGTGCAGCATAAAGACCGTATTGCAGTATATGCGGTTGTAAATAAAAGCGCATATACTGCAGGGCATCGGGCATACCTGCAAGG